>NZ_JBHYMK010000006.1:0-178931 GCF_042743065.1 Streptomyces sp. NPDC058872 | reverse complement strand
CGACGACGCCGCCCACGCACCCCCCCACGCATCCGCCGACGACGCCTCCCACGCACCCCCCCACGCACCCCCCGACGACGCCTCCCACGCACCCCCCGACGACGCCTCCCACCACGACCCCGCCGCCCCACCCGGGAGGTCCTGGCGACTGTGAGGGGTCCACGCCCGGTCATGAGCCCGAGGAGGGCTGCGAGGAGCCTTCGACCCCGCCCACCACGCCCGGGCACCCCCAGCTTCCCGACACCGGAAGCGAGCCGATGTTGATGGGGGCGGCTGCGATCAGCGCGGCCCTGGTCATCGGCGGCACCGTCGTCTACCTCCGCGGCGGACGGATCGCCCGCCGCCACTGATCCGGCCCGCACCTGGACGACGCGTCAACCCGGGGCCCTCGCCTTCACCGGTGAGGGCCCCGTGCATTGCTGCACACGGGTTAGGCCCGCCACGTTTCGGCCAAGGGGCTCGTTCACCTCACATGACTCTGCGTTCTCACGCGGGCATGGGTCTCCTCATGACCGCATTCGCCTCCGCCGCCCTGGCGGCTCCCGCCTCCGCCGTCGAGGCACCGGTGGTCGTCCCGCTCCAGGGGCTCGATCCCGTCCTGCCGATGGACGCGCCGACCGTGGCGACCGGCGTGCCCGTCCCGATGCCCGGGGCACCCACCGGCTTCCAGAAGGGCGTCGGCGCGCTGCCCGACGTCACCCTGCCCAGCGTGCCGCTCACCGGCACCCTGCCGGAGACCGTCGTCGACGCACCGCTCCCCGAACTCCTCAAGGGCAGCGAGCCCGGCCGCGCCCTCTTCAGCAGCCCGCATTCGGAGATGAAGGCGGCCACCCCCGGCGCCGTCCTCGGCAATCCGGTGGAGGCCCCGCGCGGCAACGGACTCCAGGGACTCCCGGACTTGGCGAAGCCCCAGATCGGCCTCCTCACCCCGGTGCTCAGCGGTGCCCTGGACCCCCAGCTCGGTCTGGCGCAGGACGCAGGCTGACGCCCGCCCCGAACCTGTGCACGACTCTTCGGCAGCCGTCTTGACCGGGCGGGTGAAGACACGATTCTTCCCCGCCACCCCAAGGGAAGTCGGTCGTTGCAAGAGAAGGCTTGTCGCATGGCCACGGCCCGCGGGCGAATCCGTTCCGTCGTATCCGACGACGGGCGGCATTCGGTCCGCGGGCCATTTATTCGTCCTTTTCCTTCCCGTTCGGCGCAATGGCCGTGACCCGTCCCGGACATCGGCGTTGAACGGGAACGACGGCCGTGATTCCTGCGGTCGCTTTCCACGTCCAAGGAGTTCTTGATGTCTCGCATCGCGAAGGCTGCCGCTGTTCTCGCCGGCACGGGTGCCGTTGCCCTCAGCGGAGCCGGCCTGGCCGTCGCCGACTCGGGCGCCGAGGCCGTCGCCGCCCACTCGCCCGGTGTCGCCTCCGGCAACGTCGTCCAGGTTCCGGTCCACGTCCCGGTCAACCTCTGCGGCAACACCGTCAACGTCATCGGGCTGCTGAACCCGGCGTTCGGCAACACCTGCATCAACGCCGACGGCGGCCACGGCATGGGCGGCTACGGCGGCTGATCCCCACCGCTCCGCACCGACGTCCCCCCGGCCCGCTCGGCCGGGGGGACGTCGGCGCGTCGGCTCAGGCGTACCGGTAGATCATGCTGTGGTCGAACAGGGAGGCCGGGGTGATGCCCCAGGGCGCCATCGGTTCGTGCCGGGCCACCACCTTGCGGTACTGCGCGTCCCCCAGGGGCGGAGGTTCGGCCGGCAGATAGGCGGCCCCGGGGTTCTGCTGCTGCCACCGCGACCAGATGAGGTCGACGAAGGAGTGGTGCAGCCAGAAGACCGGATCGTTGACGGAACCGCCGCCGAGCATCAACCCGCCGACCCAGCGGTGCACCCGGTTGTGGATCCGGAACCGCTCGGTGCCCCGGCCCTGTCCCCAGCCCTCCAGGGCGTTCCGGAAGCCGGAACGGCTCGTCGAGTTCCAGGGGGCCGCGTCGTACGCCCGCTCCCGCATCACCTCGTCGAGTTGGGCGGGGGTGGGGAGCGTGACCGGATCGCGGGGGCGGCCGAAGTCCCTGGTCAGATAGCGGCCCTCGGTCATCGACTGGGTGATCGTCCACTGCCCGGAGGAATGCGCGAAGGGCCCCGTCATCACCTGGAGGTCGGTCCGGCGCCCGTTGCCGCCCATGAAGTCCTCGTTCCAGATCGAGGACGCCGGGGAATTGTCCAGGGTCCAGTCCCAGTACGGGACGGAGACCGAGGGGTCGATCCGGCGCAGGGCCGTTTCGAACTCCAGCAGGAACTTCCGGTGCCAGGGCAGGAAGCTCGGCGTCATGTGGGCGACCCGGAGCCGGCCCTCTCCGTCGGACGAGTAGTAGTCGATGTGGGTGCGGACGAAGCGGTCGTACGCGCCGGTCCGTTTGAGCTCCAGGACGGCGGCGACGAAGGTGCGGCGCTCGGCGCCGGTCAGGTCGCGCTGGTTCTTACGCGTGTACACCACGCGGGCTCCCTCCCGTCGGGTCGGTGTGTGCGCCGTGGGCGCCGGCGAGGGGGGACAGCAGGGCCGCGCCCAGCTCGTCCACGGCCGCGCGGGTGGCCGCCAGCGGCGTCGGACAGGACTCGTAGTGGTCGATCGGGGTGACATAGCCGCCGTCGGCGCAGCGCATCAGGTGGAGCGGCCGGCCGTCGACGAAGGCCGTCGGCCGGCCCCCGGGCCCGGAGAGGCCGAGGATGCGGTGGCCCCGGTACATCTCGTCGAAGGCGTGCGGATCGGGTGAGACCCCCGGTTCCGGTCGGCTCGCGATGCGGCCGAGCGCACCACCCGTGAAGGCGGTGACGGCCAGGGCGAACAGGGACCGCAATGCGACGCGGCGCGGGACGATCATCAGTGATCTCCTGGTGGTCGGCTTATGCCCTCAGGGCACAACGATGAAAACCCGGGTTCGTTGCGGCGGAAATGCCAGCGGTGTGAATGTCGGCCGTTCGGGTGAAAGCGGCGTGGGGAAAGGGTGGTTGGAGGGCTAGCATCCGGATTCATGACCACTTCCAACGTCGTTTCCTCGGCGCGCAGCGCCTCTCCGCTGGGAACCCTCACGGTGATTCCGTGGTCCAGCGAGCCCTCCGCCGAATCGGCGGGCACGCCTTTTCTCATGGCGTATTCGCTCGGTGACGGCCGGGACGGGCCGGAGGCCGGTCAGCAGGCGATGCGCGCGGCCCTGGAGTCGATGGGCCTCTCGGTCGGCGACCGGCTCTTCGACCTGGACAAGGACGCCGGGATCAACGCCACCCTGCTCGTCGAGGGCGGTGCTGCCGTCCTCACCCTGCCCTTCCTGAAGGTCCAGTGCCCGGTGCCGGACGAGTGGGAGGCCGCCGCCCGCGAGCAGGGCAAGGTGTACTTCATCTGCTCCGTGCGGCCCTGGGCCGAGGGGGTGCCCGGACAGCCCGTCGACGAGGCGCAGCTGAGGGCCTTCGTCTCGGACGAGGAGATGCTCGCCGACAGCGCCCACGTCCTGCTCCCGGTCCGCCGCATCCAGGGCTGAGCGGAAGGGGCCGCGTCATGGCGACGGCGAACGTACAAGCCGGGGTACCCGGACAGCGGCAGGAGGAGACCGGTCGGCCGGCCGGCGGACCGATCGCCGGGGGTCGGGCCCTGGCCTGGCTGCTGATCACCACCGGGGCGGCGGGCGTGCTCGCCGGTTGGGTGATCACGATCGACAAGTTCCTGCTCCTGGAGGACCCCGGCTTCCAGCCCGGGTGCAGCCTCAACCCGGTCGTGTCCTGCGGCAGCGTGATGAAGAGCGAGCAGGCGTCGGTCTTCGGCTTCCCGAACCCGATGCTCGGACTCGTCGCGTACGCCGTCGTCGTGGCCGTCGGCGCCGGTCTGCTCGCCGGGGCCCGCTACCGGGGCTGGTTCTGGCTGGGGCTCAACGCCGGGATGCTCTTCGGCGTCGGCTTCTGCGCCTGGCTGATGTACCAGTCGCTGTACGAGATCAACGCGCTCTGCTTGTGGTGCTGCCTGGCCTGGGTCGCCACCCTCGTCATGTTCTGGTACGTCACCGCGCACAACGTCCGGGAGGGCGTGCTGCCCGCCCCGGCCGGGCTGCGGACCTTCTTCGGAGAGTTCGCCTTCGTGCTGCCCGTCCTGCACGTCGGGATCATCGGGATGCTGATCCTGACCCGCTGGTGGGACTTCTGGACGGGGTGACGTGAGCCGCATCGTCAGCTGGCTCTCCTGGCCGCGGGCCGCACTGATCGTGCTGCTCGCGGCCCTCGTCGTGCTGCTGCTGGTGTTCGAGCGGATCGTGCCCGGCGACCGGCCGGGCGGGTCGGGCGCCGCGCCCGAGTCGGAGGCCCTGTCGGGCGTTCCCTCGGGCTTCTTCACCGGTTCCGACGAGAGCGGGGTGCGCCGGATCGCCCGGGCACAGGCCTGGCTCGGCGGCGATGCGCTGACCGTCGGGCACACGTACCTGCCGGGCGACCGCTGGTCCAACATCGAGGGTCACCCCGCGCTCTTCGACCCCTGGGCACGCTGGAAGGCGGAGCGGCCGGGACGGCTCTTCGTGCTGAACGTGCCGCTGCTCGACCGCAGCGAAGGGGGGCTGCCGGACGCCGAGGTGGGGGCGGGGCTGCGCAGGGGGGCGGACGGCGCGTACGACCACCACTTCCGGACGCTGGGGGAGCGGTTGGTGGCGCACGGGCTCGGGGACGCGGTCCTGGTGCTGGGCTGGGAGATGAACGGGACCACGTACAGCCACCGCTGCCGTCCGGACCCGACGGCCTGGAAGGCGTACTGGCGGCGGGTGGTGGAGGTGCTGCGGGGGGTCCCGGGGCAGCGGTTCCGCTTCGACTTCACCCCGAGCCGGGGGCTCGACGCGATCCCCTGGACGCTCTGCTACCCGGGCGACGACGTCGTCGACATCATCGGGATGGACGCCTACGACCAGCCGGCGGGGCTCTCCTTCGAGGAGCAGGTGGACGAGGAGTACGGACTCGCGCACCACGTGCGCTTCGCGGCGGCGCACGGCAAGCCGGTCTCGTACCCGGAGTGGGGGCTCTTCCGGAACGGGGACAACCCGGCGTACGTGCGGGGGATGTTGGACTGGTTCGCGGCGCACCGGCCGGTGTACCAGACCGTCACGGACTACTGTCCGCACGGTGTGTGGGGGTGCGCGGACAATCCGGAGTCGGCGCGGGTCGTCAGGGGTGCGCTGGGGGCGTCAGGCCGGTCTTGAGGGTGTCCACCGTCCGGTTCAGGAGGACGAGCAGGTCCTCGGTGCGGCCGTGCTCGGCCCAGAGGACGGTCGCCTCCCGGAGCGCGCCGAGGGCCGCCGCCGTGAAGATCCGCACCTCCAGGTCGTCGGCGCCCCGGCCGGTGCGGTCGGCGAGGGCGCGGGCGAGGCGGCGGCCGGTCGTGGCGGTGGTCTCGCCGAGCCGGGCGCGGACCGCGGGGATCTCCACCATGAGCCGGGCGCGGAGCCGGGTTTCCTCGGGCTCTTCGGCGAGGGCCGTGCGGACGGCTTCGACGACCACCGCACGGAGCGATTCCAGCGGCTCCTCGGCGGCGGGACGGGCGCGCAGCCGCGCTTCGAGGAGCTCGTCGTCCTCGTCGGTCAGGAGGATGTCCTCCCGGACCGGGAAGTACCGCACCACGGTGGAGGGGGAGACCTCCGCGGCCTCGGCGATGCGCTCGGTGGTGGCGGCTTCCCAGCCGTGCTCGGCGGCGATCCGATAGGTGGCCTTCCGGATCGCCGCACGTGTCTTCGCCTTCTTGCGCTCGCGGAGGCTGGGGCGTGCGGGGTCTGCGGCGGCCATGCCCCTCATGATCCCAGCTCAGGCGTGCTGGTACGCCACCAAGGAGATGCCCACGTAGTGGACGACGAAGGCGGCCAGGGTCAGTGAGTGGAAGACCTCGTGGAAGCCGAACCAGCGCGGGGAGGGGTTCGGGCGCTTGATGCCGTAGATGACGCCGCCCGCGCTGTAGAGCAGGCCGCCGACGATGACGAGGACGAGGACGGCGATGCCGCCCGCGCGCATGAAGTCCGGCAGGAAGAAGACGGCGGCCCAGCCCATCGCGATGTAGCAGGGCGTGTACAGCCAGCGGGGGGCACCGACCCAGAAGACCCGGAAGGCGATGCCGGCCGCCGCTGCCGCCCAGACCGCCCACATGAGCGGCTTCGCCGTGGAGTCGGGGAGCAGCAGCAGGGTGAGCGGGGTGTAGGTGCCCGCGATGATCAGGAAGATGTTGGCGTGGTCGAGGCGCCGGAGCACGGCCTCGCCCCGGGGGCCCCAGTTGCCGCGGTGGTAGAGGGCGCTGATGCCGAAGAGCAGGCAGGCGGTGAGGACGTAGATCCCGCAGGCGATGCGGGCCCGGGGCGAGTCGGAGAGGGCCACCAGGGCGAGGCCCGCGACGATCACGGCGGGGAACATGCCCGCGTGCAGCCAGCCTCTGAGTCTGGGCTTCGGCGGGAGCGACGGTCGGTGCTCGATCGGGGTCACTTCCGGCGTGGCTGCAGTCATGAGACCGCATCGTACCTACGGCCGCGTAGGTGCCCGAGACGAGTGGCGATGCTCACGTGTGCACCCCCCTGGACATATGGGCGTTTCCATCGGATGATCAAATGAGTGCAGCCGGCACCGGATGAGCAGCTACGACGCATCCGGGTCGCAGCCCCCACGGGGCATACAGCGGAATACACCCTCAACAAGGAGCAATCGTGGCGCGCGACAACGCGGCTCCCCTTCCCACCCAGCACCAGGAGCTCGTCTCCTGGGTGAACGAGATCGCCGAGATCACCCAGCCCGACACCATCGTCTGGTGCGACGGTTCCGAGGCCGAGTACGAGCGCCTGTGCGAGGAGCTCGTCGCCAAGGGGACCTTCAAGAAGCTCGACCCGGTGAAGCGCCCGAACTCGTACTACGCCGCCTCCGACCCGACCGACGTCGCGCGCGTCGAGGACCGGACCTTCATCTGCTCCGAGAAGGAGGAGGACGCGGGCCCGACCAACCACTGGAAGGCCCCGGCGGAGATGAAGGAGCTCTTCGCGGGCGAGAAGGGCATCTTCCGCGGCTCCATGCGCGGTCGCACCATGTACGTCGTGCCCTTCTGCATGGGCCCGGTCGGCTCCCCGCTCTCCGCCATCGGCGTCGAGATCACCGACTCCGCGTACGTCGCCGTCTCCATGCGCACCATGACCCGCATGGGCCAGGCCGTCCTGGACGAGCTCGGCACCGACGGCTTCTTCGTCAAGGCCGTCCACACCCTCGGCGCCCCCCTGGAAGAGGGCCAGGAGGACGTGCCGTGGCCCTGCAACAGCACCAAGTACATCTCGCACTTCCCCGAGACCCGCGAGATCTGGTCGTACGGCTCGGGCTACGGCGGCAACGCCCTGCTCGGCAAGAAGTGCTACGCGCTCCGCATCGCCTCCGTCATGGCGCGTGACGAGGGCTGGCTCGCCGAGCACATGCTCATCCTGAAGCTCACGCCGCCGCAGGGCGAGGCGAAGTACGTCGCCGCCGCCTTCCCGTCGGCCTGCGGCAAGACCAACCTCGCCATGCTGGAGCCCACGATCTCCGGCTGGACGGTCGAGACCATCGGCGACGACATCGCCTGGATGCGCTTCGGCGAGGACGGCCGCCTCTACGCGATCAACCCCGAGGCCGGTTTCTTCGGCGTCGCGCCCGGCACCGGCGAGCACACCAACGCCAACGCCATGAAGACGATGTGGGGCAACTCGGTCTTCACCAACGTCGCGCTCACCGACGACGGCGACGTGTGGTGGGAGGGCATGACCGAGGAGGCGCCCCGGCACCTCATCGACTGGAAGGGCAACGACTGGACGCCGGAGTCCGAGACCCCGGCCGCCCACCCGAACGCCCGCTTCACCGTCCCGGCCGGTCAGTGCCCGATCATCGCGCCGGAGTGGGAGGACCCGAAGGGCGTGCCGATCTCGGCGATCCTCTTCGGCGGCCGTCGCGCCTCCGCCGTGCCGCTGGTCACCGAGTCCTTCGACTGGAACCACGGCGTCTTCCTCGGCGCCAACGTGGCCTCCGAGAAGACCGCCGCGGCCGAGGGCACGGTCGGCGAGCTGCGCCGCGACCCGTTCGCGATGCTGCCGTTCTGCGGCTACAACATGGGCGACTACATGGCCCACTGGGTCAAGGTCGGCGCCTCCGCGGACGCCGCGAAGCTCCCGAAGATCTACTACGTGAACTGGTTCCGCAAGAACGACGCGGGCAAGTTCGTCTGGCCCGGCTTCGGCGAGAACAGCCGCGTCCTGAAGTGGATCGTCGAGCGCCTCGACGGCAAGGCCGAGGGCGTCGAGACCCCGATCGGCATCCTGCCGACCGCCGGTTCCCTCGACACCGAGGGCCTGGACCTGCCGGCCGAGGACCTGGAGTTCCTCCTCAAGGTCGACCGTGACGTGTGGCGCCAGGAGGCCGCCCTCGTCCCCGACCACCTGAACACCTTCGGCGACCACACGCCGAAGGAGCTGTGGGACGAGTACCACGCCCTCGTGGAGCGCCTCGGCTAGTCCCTCCCCATGACTCGTGGTGGGTTGCCCCGATTTCCGCCCTGACCAGCTGGGGTCACGACGGCCCACCACGACGCAACCGGCCCCCGGAGCCCCCTCAGGCTTCGGGGGCCGGCGCACGTCCGGACGGCGACGGCCCCGGAGGAGGAGGCGGCGGCGGGCCGCCGCGCGGCATCCCCCGGACCTCCGCGCCGGACGTTCACCGCGACCTGTCCTCCAGGTACTGCGTGTGCGTCTGCTGGCGGCGCGCCTCCGCCTCGTGCAGTTCGTCGGCGATCGCCGCGGCCTCCGCGTGCAGGGCGGACAGCTGCCGCTCCAGGTGCCGCTCGGGCGGCTCCGCGCCCGGTGTGACCCGGGACCACCACCGCGTCCGCACGAAGGCGTTCACCGCCTCCGGAACGTCCAGCCGGACCGCACGGGCCAGGACGTGCACCTGCTCGGGGTCGCTCACCCAGCCCGGTTCCAGGAGCGCCTCCACCAGGTCCTGGAGCTCCTCGATCCGGTCCCGCAGCGCCGGCGGCAGCTCCACCTCGGACAGATAGGCGCGCAGGGCCGCGAAGTCGTCCCGCAGGGCTTCCAGCTGCTCGTCCGCGCCGGGGAAGTCCGGGGCCGCGGGGCGCTCCGGCGGGGCGATCAGGGCGCCGGCCCCGTACAGGGCGGCGACCATCAGGGGCCAGAGCCCGCCGGCCGCCCCGGTGAGGGACAGCCCGAGCCCGACCAGGCCGCAGGCGCAGCCGGTCAGGTTCTTCTTCGACTCGGCGTAGCGCAGGAGTCGGTTCGCGGGCCGGTCACTGGTAGCCACGGATCTCCTCGAAGGCCCCGTCGAGCGAACCCCGGGTGGCGTCGAAGAGCTTTCCGCCGGTCAGGCCCGCGATGTGGTCGAGCTCGCCCCGGTCGGAGTCCCCGAAGAGGATCGGGAAGACCGGCGTCCGCTGTTGTGCGGCGGGAAGCGAGCGGTAGAAGGCGTCGAAGGCGGTGGCCGGTTCGCCATTGGTGTTCCCCCCGTCCGTCATCAGCACGACCGAGGTGAACGTGTCGCCCCGCGTCTTCCCGAGGAAGCGGTACGCCTCCTGCAGGCTGGAGTAGATCGCCGTGCCGCCGGAGGCCGAGAGGCGACGGGAGTCGGCCCGGATCGCGTCGAGGGCCGCAGCCGGTGCGGCCGGGTCGACCGCGTGCGTACGGACCTCGCCCTGCTTCACCGACGAACCGAAGGGCATCAGGGTGACCTCCTCCCGGTCCCGGAAGTCGCCGGTCAACTCGGTCAGTGCCGACTTCAGCCGGTCGAGCCGCTCACCGGCCATGGAGCCCGAGGTGTCGAGCACGTACACCGTGCGGGAGGGCCTGCGCAGGGTGTTGTCGTAGGCGTCGAGGAGGCCGTCGGCCACGGCGCGGCTGCCCGGGAAGGGCAGTTCGCGGCGCGGGTCCCGGGCCAGGGCGGCGGCCGGGACGACACCGGCGACCACCGGGCGGCGCAGGGTCGTCTCGGTGATCCGCCGCTGGGCTTCCGGGGTGCGCAGGTACGCGGTGAGCCGGCCCGCCGCTTCCTTCGCTTCGGGGCGGGCGGAGGTGAGCAGCGTGAGCGGGTAGTCGGCGGTGACGACCCCGTCCTTCGGACGGATCACGGTCAGCTTCCCGGGCGCCGACAGCAGCACGGACTCGTAGTTGACCAGCGCGTCCACGTCGGTGCGGCGGGCGTAGGCCGAGGCGAGCCAGCCGGAGGAGCCCGAGGTCAGCTTCTGGCCGGTGAAGAACTCCTTCAGGCGCGGGGTGGCCCCGGCGACGTCCTGCTCGGTCAGTGCCGCCTGGGCGCCGGAGAGTCCGGAGGCGACCGAGACGAGTGCGGAGAATCCCGAGTTGGAGCGCTTCGGGTCCGTCATGCCGTACGTCAGCTTCCCGTCGGCGACCGCCCGGTGCAGCTGGGACCAGGTCACGTCCGCCGGGTTCCAGCCGAGCCGGGCGAGCGCGGCGGGCCGCAGCCCCAGCGCCACCGGAGAGGTCATGATCGGCGTCTCGCCGGTGATCTTCTTGGCCGTGTCCGGGCGCAGCCGGAGGTAGTCGTTGGACGAGAGCCAGACCGCGTCGAAGGCCCGGTCCGCCTCGCCGGACGCGAGGCGCTCGACGGCGTCGAGGGTCCCCGCATAGGTGGGGCGGACGGTGATCCCGGTCGCCTTGCCGGCCGCGTCGAGGACCGGAGCCATGTCGGCCAGCTCGGAGGAGGCGAGGACCCGGAGGGTGCCGGAGGCGTACTCCGTGCCGTGACGGTCGACCGGTGCGCCGGTCGGGCTGCCGGCGCCGGCCCGGTCCCCGGTGCCGCAGGAGCTTCCGGTGGCGGTGACGAGCAGGACCAGGGCGAGCCCGGTGAGCGCACGGGGGAGGAGACGGGCGTGGCGGCGGGGGCCCCGGGGGGCGGGGGCGCGGCGCGCGCGGATCATGCGGGGCCGCCCCCTTCCGGGGAACCGGCCCGACGGCTGCGCTCCAGGTGGACGCTGGCCTGCTGGAGTTCGGCCGTCAGCGACTCGACGGTCGCCGCCATCGACTCCGTCGCCCGCGCCTTGTACGTGTCGATGGCGTCGAGCGTGCGGTAGATCTGCTGGAAGGCCGTGCGCAGCGTCTCCGCGCCCACGGCCGGGTCCGCCGCGATCCGCTGGATCTCTCCCGCCTGGCCCGCGAGCATCTCGGCATTGCCCCGGATCAGGTCCTCGGTCGTCGAGCGCAGCACCTGCACCTGCTCGGTGACCTTGCGCTGGTTCTCCAGGGCCGCGGCCAGCATCACCGCGATCCGCAGCGCCGACAGGGTCGTCGTCGCCGCCCGGTCCACGCCCTTGACCAGCTCGTCGTTGTTCCGGCGCACCACGTCCATCGCCAGGTACCCCTGGGCGCAGACGGCGAGTTGGGTCAGCAGGTCCTGGTGCTTCTGGCGGACCGGGAAGAGGACGTCGGCGCGCAGGGCGTCCGCCCGGGCCGGGTCGGCGGTGAGCGCGATGCGCTCCTCGACGGCCGCGTCGAGGGCCTCGGTGAGCACCGCGTACTCCTGGAGCTTGCCCATGGTTTCCCACAGCCCCGTCCGCTCGACCTGCAAGGCGGCGTTGTCGCGCCGTAGTTCGTCCTGGCCGCTGCGCAGCGAGCTGACGATCTGGTTCAACACGGCTTGTGAGGAGGCGTACTTGGCGACGTGGTCGCGCAGCTTGTTGCCGCCGGGAAGCTTCGAGAGCAGCCCCTTGAGGCCCTTGGCGGGGGAGTCCCGGGGGTCCAGGTCCTCCACGGTGCGGCGGAGCTCGACGAGGGAGGAGCCGACCCTGGCCTGTGCGTCGCCGCCGCCGCCCCGGCCGAGGGAGCGGACCGTGCGGTCCAGCATCCGGTTCGACTGCTGTGCGGCGGACCGCATCTCGCCGTCGCCGAGCGCTCCGAGTTCGCCGACCCGGCCGGCGAACTCGGGCGAGCGGGGGTCGAGTCCGGCGAGCGAGCCGACGTACTCGACGGCCCGTCGGGACATCTCGGCCCGGGTCTCCTCGTCCAGGGGCACCAGGCCGGATGCCTGTTCGGCGCGGACGGTCGGTACCGGCTCGGGCGGGGTGAGGACCAGCGGGGCGTCCTGCTCGGGCGGTGTCAGGGCCATCGTCCTTCTCGGGTCGTCGGTCGTGCTCATGCGGTGTCCCCCTGGCCGCGGGCCCGCAGCGCCATCTCGTGCAGCACCTCGCTGGTGGGCACGGGGGCCTGGCGGACTCCGCTGAGTGTCTGGTTGAGGTAGGCGGCGTGGTCCTTGGTGGCCGCGGTGAACTCGCTCGCCGCACCCTGCGGGCGGAAGCCGTGCCGGACCGCGAGCTTGCGCAACCCGGGGTCCGTGGCGAGGGCTTCGCCGAGTGCCCGGCCGTTCTCGGAGAGCGGTACGAGGGTGTGGTCGCTGTTGACCGTGGTGTCCGGGTAGAGGACGACGAGGTCGCCCAGGGAGCGGCCCGCCAGCAGTTGGGACGCCACCTGGGACTCGTACACCAGGACGAGCGGGTTGCCGACGCCGCTGATGAAGTCCCGGAAGGGGGCGTCCGAGCCCGGCTGTTGGGCGCCCTGCACCTGGACGAGCTTGCGCAGGAGCGGGGCGGTGCGGGTGACGGCGGCCCCGTCGCCCGCGACCCGCCCGCCGTCGGCGACGTAGCTCGCGGCGGCCAGGTAGAGGGCCCCGGAGTTGGAGGACAGCGGGTCGGTGGAGGTGATGAAGAGGGTGCCGCTCAACTCCGTGTGCCCGGCGGAGCCCTTGAGCTGCTGCCAGGTCCGGTCGGCGCGGGCCGCCGCGAGGTAGGCGTCCATCTTCAGGGTGCCGCTCGTGCCGCGCGGACCGAGGGTCGCCAGGCCGTTGTCGGCGAGGACCCGGGCCGCGGAGCTGTGTGCGATGACGACGAGCGGCGAGTAGAACGGCCGCAGCGGGGCGGTCGTCGCCCGGTCCTTCGCCTTCGCCTTCGCGCGCAGCTCGTCGGCCGGGCCCCTGGAGGACGGGAAGGCGAAGTCGTACCCGTCGAGGGGGAGTTCCTCCATGTCCCAAGAGCCGGAGGTCTCGGTGGTCACGCGGAAGCCCCTGGCGGCCAGGGCCTCCACCACCTGTGGATCGGCGAAGAACTCGGACTTCTCCGATCCGATGACTCCCCGCACGGTCTTCGTTGCCGTGTCGCCGTCCTTGTCGCCGCCCGATACGAGCACGGCGGCCACGCCGCCGAGCAGGAGGACGGCCAGGACGATTCCCAGAATGCGTCTCACGCGGGCAGGGTGCTCGCGGAAACCCACATTCCAGAGGGAGTTGGGTGTACGGGAGGTGAAGGACGGATCCCGGAATCGAACCGGAGCGGAGGATGCCGCATCCCCCGACCTCCGCCCTCCCCGCCCCTACCTCCGCCGGGGCGGGGAGGGCGGGCACCGGTGGGTGGCACCCGGTCCGCGCGTTTCGTGCCGCGCGGGCCGGGGCCGTCAGGGGGTGGGGAGCAGCGGGTCCCCGGCCAGGGCCGCGGTGTGCGCGTCCATGCGCCCGGCGGCGAGGATCGCGACGGCCGTGTCGGCCCGGGAGGCGGCGACGACCAGGGCGCGCCCCGCGAGGGCGTGTGCCCTGCGGTGCAGCTCCGGTGCGGGCGAACCGCTCAGGCCGGCGTGCCGCGCGGGCGGTGCGCCGCGCAGTCGTGCCACCTGTCGGGCGATGAGCTCGCCGGCCTCCGAGTCGCCCAGCTCGTCGGTGACCGCGAGCAGGGCGGCGAGGTGTCCCGCGAGCTGGATGTCCAGTTCTTCCTCGCGGGAGCGGTGCGGATACGAGTCGCGGGTGTCGTCGGCCGTCCGGTGGACCGACTTGGCGCGGATCGGTTCGTACATGGGACGGCCTCCTACGGTTGCCCGAGGGCCATCCTATCTTGGATTCGGTCTAAAGTTGATTTCTGTCCGAGGGGTGGGCGGTGCGGGTCAGGGCTGGCTGTAGCCGTCCAGGAAGCGTCCGATCCGGGTCACCGCATCGGTCAGGTCGGCGACCGCGGGGAGCGTGACGATGCGGAAGTGGTCCGGCTCGTGCCAGTTGAAGCCGGTTCCGTGCACGACCATGATCTTCTCGGCCCGCAGCAGGTCCAGGACCATCTGCCGGTCGTCCTTGATCTTGTAGACGTTCGGGTCGAGGCGCGGGAAGAGGTAGAGCGCGCCCTTCGGCTTCACGCACGTCACGCCCGGGATCTGGGTCAGCAGTTCGTACGCGGCGTCCCGCTGCTCCAGGAGCCGTCCGCCGGGCAGCACCAGGTCCTCGATCGATTGCCGCCCCTGGAGCGCGGCGGCCACGGCGTGCTGTGCCGGCATGTTGGCGCAGAGCCGCATGTTGGCGAGGATCGTGAGGCCCTCGATGTACGAGGCCGCGTGGTGCTTCGGCCCGCAGACCGCCAGCCAGCCGGAGCGGAAGCCGGCCACCCGGTAGTTCTTGCTCATCCCGTTGAAGGTGAGGACCAGCAGGTCGGGGGCGATCGTGGCGGTCGGGGTGTGCGTGGTGCCGTCGTAGAGGATCTTGTCGTAGATCTCGTCCGAGCAGACCACCAGGTCGTGGCGCCGGGCGATCTCCGTCAGGGAGCGGAGCATCTCCTCGTCGTAGACGGCGCCCGTCGGGTTGTTGGGGTTGATGATCACGATCGCCTTGGTGCGGTCGGTGATCTTCCGCTCGATGTCCGCGAGGTCCGGCATCCAGTCCGCCTGCTCGTCGCAGCGGTAGTGCACGGCCGTACCGCCGGCGAGCGAGACCGAGGCGGTCCACAGCGGATAGTCCGGGGCCGGCACCAGGACCTCGTCACCGTCGTCGAGCAGTGCCTGCATCGACATCTGGATCAGTTCCGAGACGCCGTTGCCGAGGTAGATGTCCTCGACGGAGAGCGGGACGCCCTTCGTCTCGTAGTGGCTCATCACCGCACGGCGGGCCGAGAGCAGCCCCTTCGCGTCCCCGTAGCCGTGGGCTTCGGAGAGGTTGCGGAGGACGTCCTCCAGGATGGCGGGAGGGCACTCGAAGCCGAAGGCGGCCGGGTTCCCGGTGTTGAGCTTGAGGATGCGATGACCCGCAGCCTCAAGCCGCATCGCCTCTTCGAGCACCGGACCCCGGATTTCGTAACAGACGTTGGCGAGCTTCGTGGACTGGATCACCTGCATGACGAGAGCCTACGGCGGGGGCGGCCGGAACGCCTCGTGTTTTGGGACACGTCGGACGTCCGGCTTCCGGGGTGCTGCGGACGCCCGGCGGCCTCCGGCCGGCTCCGAGTCTGTCCGGAATGTGTGTGGACTCGCACTGCGGTGACGTGCTCCCTACAATGCGCGCACATGAGCCACCAGGACAGCAGCGTCTTCGTCGACGCCTCCGGGCGACGCCGCCGCGGGATGCGGTGGGCGGCGGCCGGGGTGGGCACGGCGTGCCTCGGTTTCCTCGCCGTCGTCGTCGCCGGATCCTTCGGCGCCGGGCCCGTGGGAGGCCCGCTGCCCTGGGCGGACCGGGACAAGCAGGACGCGCCCGCGCTCATCCAGCCGGACCCCGTGCGGTCCGAGGACGTCGGAGCCACTCCGCAGCACACGACGGAGCCCCCCACCGACACGGCCTCCCCCGAGGCGACCGAGGCGGAGCCCCCGGCCGAGGCGGCCACCACCGGCCCGGCCCCCGCCCCGTCGCCCACCGGCGGCGGCACCGGGGACACGGAGGCACCGGCGCCGACGGCCACCGACGACGGCAAGCCGGGCAAGTCCGACCAGGCGCCCGGCGCCACGAAGCGCCCGAAGTGACGGGCGGGGGACACGGCGGTCCCGGGCAGGGAAACCAGGGGTACGGCCAGGGAGACCCGTACGGCCACCCGTACGGATACGGCGGGACGCACGCCCACGAGCAGTCCCACGGGCACGGCGCCCCCGGACACGAGCAGGTGTCCCCGTACGACCCGTCCCCGGGGCGCGCCGCTCCCGGATACCACCAGGCGCCCGCGTACGACCCGCCCCAGGAGTACCACCAGGCACCGCCGTACGGCCCGCACGCCGCTCCCGGATACCACCAGGCGCCCCCGTACGACCCGCCCCGGGGGTACGGCGACCACCCCTACGGCGACGGTGCGTACGGATACGCTACCGGGGCGCACGACCACGACCACGACGGCGGGGCGCACGGCCACGATCCGTCGTACGGATACGCCGTCGGGGCGCACGGAAACGACGTCGGGCACGGACACCCGGCCCGCCCCGCCCACCCCGCCCGCCCCGCCCGCCCGGAGCAGGGCGGTGCGGAGCACGCGCACCCCCAGGGCGGGTTCGACGCACCCCCGGAGCCGCACCCCGCCCGGGTCGACGCGCACCCGGCGGACGGCGGGGCCCCGGCCCCCTACGCCCCCGCCACCGCCCCGCACGTCCGCCCCGCCGCCCCCGGCCCGCCCCGCACCCGACACGCCCTGCGGCGCGATCCCCGGGCCCACTGGGCCGTGCTCTGCCTGATCGTCCTCGTCGCCGCCACCGCCCTGGTCTTCGCCGGGTACGGCCGCCACGAGATAGCCGCCACCGGCGCGCCCCCGCCGGGCTGCCCCACCACCCCCACGACCCGCGGCGAGGGCCCCGTCGTCCAGGTAGACCGGAACGGCATCCTGCACAGCGCCACCCCGCCCGACGGGACCGTCGCCCTCACCTACGACGGCGGGCCGAGCCCCGACTGGACCCCGCGCCTGCTGGACGTCCTCGCCGCGCACCGCGCGAGGGCGACCTTCTTCCTCACCGGCTCCGAGGCCGCCGCCCACCCCGAGCTGGTCCGCCGCATCGTCACCGACGGCCATGAGCTCGGCTCGCACACGTACACCGACGTCGACCTCGCCCAGGTCTCGGACACCCGTGCCGACCTGGAGCTCTCCTTCACCCAGAACGCGCTCGCCGCGAGCACCGGCCTCGGCACCCGCCTGCTGCGACTGCCCCACACCACCGGGCTCGCCGAGTTCTGCGAGGACCAGTGGAGGGCCGCCCGCCGGGCCGCGCAGTCCGGCTACGTCCTGGTGGCCGCCGACGGGAAGGGCGTCCTGCAGTTCGCCGGTTCCCCGCAGGCCGTCGACGCCACCGAAGAACTCCTCGCCCGCGCCGGCACCACCAGCCACACCTCGGTCGGCCGGGCCCTCGGAATCACCGACACCACCTACCACGTCTCGACGTCCGCCGAATGGAAGGGCGCCGCCTTCGTCCAGGCGCAGCACGCCTCCCGGAGCTTCGCCGACGCCATGGCCTGGCTGCTCGGCGCGGCCGGCGTCCTCACCGCCGCACGGCTCGCCCTCCTCCTCGGCGTCGCCCGCGTCCACGTCCGCCGCACCCGCTCCCGGCGCCGCCGCGGCGCGCCCCGACTGCCCCCGGTGACCGAGCCCGTCTCGGTCCTGGTCCCCGCCTACAACGAGGAGGCGGGGATCGAGGCGACGGTCCGTTCCCTGCTCGCCTCCACCCACCAGGACATCCAGGTCGTCGTCATCGACGACGGCTCCTCCGACCGCACCTTCGAGATCGCCGAGTCCGTCGACGACCCCCGGGTGATGGTCGTGCGCCAGCCCAACGCGGGCAAGGCCGCCGCCCTCAACACCGGCCTCGCCTGGGCCCACCACGACGTCGTCGTGATGATCGACGGCGACACCGTCTTCGAACCCGAGGCCGTCCACCGCCTGGTCCAGCCGCTCGCCGACCCCCGCGTCGGAGCGGTCAGCGGCAACACCAAGGTGGGGAACCGGCAGGGCGTCCTCGGCCGGTGGCAGCACCTGGAGTACGTGATCGGCTTCAACCTCGACCGTCGCATGTACGACGTGCTGGAGTGCATGCCCACCGTCCCCGGAGCCATCGGGGCCTTCCGCCGCGGAGCGCTCGCCGGCGTCGGCGGGGTCAGCGAGGACACCCTCGCCGAGGACACCGACCTCACGATGGCGCTGTGCCGGGCCGGCTGGCGCGTCGTGTACGAGGAGTCCGCCATCGCGTGGACGGAGGCCCCGTCCACCGTCCGACAGCTCTGGAAGCAGCGCTACCGGTGGTGCTACGGCACCCTCCAGGCCATGTGGAAGCACCGCAGGGCGGTCGTCGAGGGCGGCCAGTCCGGCAAGCTCGGCCGTCGGGGCCTCCTCTACCTGCTGCTCTTCCAGACCGTGCTGCCGCTGCTCGCCCCCCTCGTCGACGTCTTCGCCGTCTACGGACTGCTCTTCCAGGACGCCGGGCAGGCACTCGGCGTCTGGCTCGGTTTCACCGCCGTCCAGGTCGGCACCGCCGTGTACGCGCTCCGCCTGGACCGCGAGCGGTTCGAACCGATCTGGACCCTGCCGCTGCAGATCGTCGTCTACCGCCAGCTCATGTACCTGGTCGTCGTCCAGTCCGTGGTCACCGCGCTCCTCGGCAGCCGGCTCGGCTGGCACCGGATGCAGCGCACCGGCACCGCGACCGAGACCCTGGACCGCACGGCCGCCGGGAGGCCGTCCGCGGCGGGGTAGGTTGGCACGTCATGTGGGTCTTCAGCGCCACCGCGTGCCGGTGGCTGGGTGCGGGCGGGGCGCTCGCCGTCGCGGTCGGCGGCTGGGCCGCCGGAACGCTGCCGGTGCGCGGCGGCCAGGGGCTGTGGGAGCCGCGGGGCTCCGCGGTCACCGTCGCCGGCGGCGTCCTCGCCGCCCTCGGGCTGACCCTGCTCCTCGCCGCCTGGTGGCGGTACGGCGTCCTCCTCGCCCGCGGCCTGCGCGGCGGGGTCCGCACCACCCTCGCCTGCTGGACCGCCCCGCTGCTGCTCGCCCCGCCGCTGCACAGCGCGGACGTCTACAGCTACATCGCCCAGGGCGCGATGGTCCTCGAAGGACACGACGTGTACGGAGCCGGGCCCTCCGTCCTCGGCCCCGGCGACCTCGGGGCGGAGGCGGCGGCGAGCGTCGGCGGCAACTGGACCGACACCCCGGCGCCGTACGGGCCGGCCTTCCTGCTCCTCGCCGCGGCGGTCGTCAAGGTCACCGGAGGCGCGGTCGTGCCCGCCGTCCTCGGCATGCGGCTGATCGCCCTCGGCGCGCTGGCCCTCGTCGTCTGGGCGGTCCGCGGGCTGCGCGGCGGCCCGGGCGGCCCCGACGGGGCGCTCTGGTTGGCCGCCCTCAACCCGCTGCTCCTGATCCACGTCGTCGGAGGCGTGCACAACGACGGCCTGATGATCGGGCTCATGCTCGGCGGCGTCCTGCTGGCCACCCGCGGCCGGTGGGTGCTCGGCAGCGTCCTCGTCGGCTGCGCCATGATGATCAAGTCTCCGGCTGCGGTGGCGCTCCTCTTCATCGGCGTCTCCCTCGCCCGCGGCGGCGGCCTCCGCGGCCTGGCGAAGGGCCTCGTCCTCCCGGGGGCCGTCGCGGTGGCGGTGGCCGCCGGGGCGTCGCTGCTCGCGGGCACCGGCTTCGGATGGTTGCGGACCCAGAGCGTGGCCGGCGCCATCCACACGCCGCTGTCGATGACGAGCGACCTCGGACTCGGGCTGGGGCTGCTCCTCGACGGCGGGGCCGAGCCGGTGAAGGGCGCCGTCCAGAAGCTGGGTCTGGTCGCGGCCCTCGCGATCATCGCGGTGCTCGCCCGGCGCGCGTACCGGGGGCGTCTCGACCCGGTCCTCGGGCTGGGGCTCTCGCTGGTCGCCCTCGTGGCCCTCTCGCCGATGGTGCAGCCGTGGTACCTGCTGTGGGGGACGGTCGTCGTCGCGGCGGTCGCCTGGCGGAGCAGGGCCGGGCAACTGCTCGGCGTCTTCTCGGCGGCGCTGCTCTACGAGACCCAGCCCTCGGGCCACACCCCGTGGTACGGCTTCGTGCTGGCCGGTGCCGTGCTGGCGCTGGGGCTGCGGTGGGCGCGGCGGGAGCCCTGGGAGCCGGTGGCCGCCGACCGCACCGTCCCCGCGGCCCCGGTGACCGCCGGGCGCTGAGCACGGTGGCGCCCGCCGGGGCCGCGGGCGCCGTCGGCCGACGCCTCCGCGCCGTTCCGCGACGGCGCGGTCAGGTCCGCCGGACCGACCGCCCCGCCAGGACGTCCGTCCGGCGGCCGTCCTCCATCACGAACCGTCCGTCGACCAGGACGTGCGGGATGCCCACCGGGAGGGTGCGCGGGCGTTCGTAGGTCGCCCCGGACGCGACCGTCGTCGGGTCGAAGAGGACCAGGTCCGCCACGTACCCCTCCCGGACCAGCCCCCGGTCGGGCAGGCGCAGGCGGGCCGCCGGGCGGGAGGTCAGATGGGCGACGCACTCCTCCAGGGAGAGGACGCCCAGCTCCCGCACGTACCGCCCCAGGTACTCCGGGAACGTGCCGTAGGCGCGCGGGTGCGGTTTGAGGCCCTGGAGGATGCCGTCCGAGCCGCCGGTGTGCGCCCGGTGGCGCATGATCGTCCGCACGTTCTCCTCGTGGCCCACGTGCTGGAGGATCGTGGTGCCCAGCCGGTCGGAGAGCAGGAGCCGGCGGGCGGTGGCCCAGCCGTCCAGCCGACGGCCCACGTGGTCGGTCAGGGCCGGGTCGGCGACGCCGGAGACCTCGATCGTGGTCCAGTCGACGGGGACCCCGTGGCAGCCGTCCGAGCCGAGCTCCTCCAGGTGGTGGCGGATCCGCTCGGCCGTCGTCCCGTCGCGGAGGCGCGCCAGGACCGCCTCCGGGCCGCCCTCGCCCGCCCAACTCGGGAGCAGTGCCAGCAGGGTCGTGCTGCCCGGGGTGTACGGGTAGGTGTCCAGGCTGATGTCGGCGCCGGAGTCGAGGGCCCGGTCGAGGAGGGCCAGGAGCTCCGGCGCCCTGCCCTCGTTGACCTCGAAGTTCATGGTGGCGTGGGCCAGGTGCAGGGCGCAGCCCGCCTCCCGGGCGAGCGTCACCATCTCCTCGTACGCGCGCAGCGCACCCGCCCCGTACGAGCGGTGGTGCGGGCAGTAGTACCCGCCGTATCCGGCGACGACCCGGCACAGCTCGGTCAGCTCCGCGTCCGGCGCGTACATCCCGGGGGTGTAGGTGAGGCCGGAGGACATGCCGACCGCGCCCTGCTCCATGCCCTCGGCCACCAGGCGCCGCATCCGGTCCAGCTCGGCCGCCGTCGCCGGTCGGTCCGCCCAGCCCATCGCGTACATCCGGACCGTGCCCTGGGGGACCAGGTAGGCGGCGTTGACGGCGATCCCGCGGTCGAGGCGGTCCAGGTACTCGCCGACCGTGCGCCAGTCGAGGTCCAGGTCGGAGCCGTCGCCGTTCCAGCCGGTGATCGCCCGCCGCACCTCGGCGCGGGTGCGGTCGTCCACGGGGGCGTACGACAGGCCGTCCTGCCCCAGGACCTCCAGGGTCACGCCCTGCGCGGCCTTCGCGCTGTGGTCCGGGTCGCGGAGCAGCGCGAGGTCGCTGTGGGCGTGCATGTCGATGAAGCCCGGGGAGAGGACGAGCCCCTCGGCGTCGATGGTGCGGCGGGCGGTGGGGCGCTGGCAGCCGGCCGCCGCGGCCTCCTTGACGATCGCGGCGATCCGACCGCCCCCGATCGCCACGTCGGCCCGGTAGGAGTCGCCGCCGCTGCCGTCGACCACCTCCGCGTCGCGGAAGACGAGGTCCATGTCGGGTGCCCCCGTCGGCTAGAAGAAGGTCCGGACGTGGTCGACCACCGTGCCGTCCGCCTCGACGAGCGGGATCAACGGCCACTTGTCGAAGGACGTGCAGGGGTGCGAGAGGCCCATCCCCACCCAGTCGCCGACCTCCAGGTCCGCCCCGGGTTCCGTGCGGAGCCAGGCGTGCTGGTCGGAGAGGCCGGTGACGGTGATGCCCTCGGCGGGCCGGACCTCTCCCGTGCGCGCGTCCCGGACCACCTGTGCCTCGGGGAGGTGCAGGTCGTGGGCGGCGTCCCGCTTGCCCGCGTTGGTGAAGGCCTGGTCCGCGGTGGGACGGGAGACGACCTGCGACCAGAGCCGGAACGCCGGCTGGAGCGCGCCCTCCTCGGGGACCCGGTTGAAGGGGGTGCGGGTGCGGTAGTGGCCGTCGTCGTGCGAGACGTACGCGCCGGAGCGCAGCAGCTTCAGGACGGGGAGGGAGAGGGCGGGGACCTCCGCGAAGACCTCGGCGACCGTGTCGAACCACTCGCTGCCGCCCGCGCTCACCACGATCTCGCCGATCGCGGGGTCGAAGCGGCCGGCCCGGTCGAAGTCGGCCGCGAGCCCGAGGAGCCGGTGCAACCACTCCCGCACCCGTTCGGCATCGGCCCCGGGCATGGTGCCCTCGTATCCGGCGACGCCGACGAGCCGCAGGGCGGGAGCGGCGGCCACCGCATCGGCGACGGCCGTGCACTCCGCTCCGGTCCGTGCGCCCGTCCGTCCGGTCGCGCCGGCGGCCAGCTCCACGACGACGTCGACCGGACGCACGGCGCCCGCGGCGCGCAGGGCCCCGTCCATCAGCTCGACGCCGCGCACGGAGTCGACGTAGCAGACGAGGCGGAAGGCGGGGTCGGCGTCGAGTTCGGCGGCGAGCCACCGCAGGGCGACGGGGTCGACGACCTCGTTGGCGAGGAAGATCCGGGCGATGCCGTGGGCGCGGTAGACCCGGACCTGGTGGGGCACGGCGGCGGTGATGCCCCATGCGCCGTGCGCCAACTGCCGCTCGAAGAGCTGGGGGGCCATGGAGGTCTTGCCGTGCGGGGCGAAGGCGAGGCCGTGGCGCTCCGCGTACGTCTCCAGCAGGCGGAGGTTGTGCTCGACGGACTCGGCGGAGAGCGCGAGGACGGGGGTCGTGTAGCCGCCGGTGAAGAGGTTGCGCCGCTGTGCGGAGAGCGCGGCGACGGTGAGGCCCTCGGCGTCCGGGGGCAGGCCCTTGAAGCGGTGGTCGACGCGCTCGTTCGCCAGGTCGGGTGTCTCGTTCGCCGGGGCGGGCATGCGGCCTCCTCGTCAGGCGTTGCGCAGAGTGCAACGCTTATTGCACATGGTGCTCGATGCTGTCTAACATCCGGGCCAAGGCCGGGTCAATGGACCCGTACGATCCACAGGGAGCCGAGAGTGAGCGGACCCGCGCCCGTGGGCGCCGCCCCGGACGTCGTCTGCCTCGGCGAGTCCATGGTCACCTTCCTGCCCTCCCGGCCCGGTCGCCTCGCCGACGTCCCCTCCTTCACCCGCGCGATCGGCGGCGCCGAGTCCAACGTCGCCTGCGGCCTGGCCGCGGCCGGCCATCGCGTCCGCTGGGTCGGTCGCGTCGGCCGCGACGGCTTCGGGGACCACCTCGTCGACGCCCTCGCGGGGTACGGGGTCGACGTCAGCGCCGTCGTCCGCGACCCGCACCGGCCGACCGGCGTCTACTTCCGCACGGACGAGGACCGGGCCGGCGACGCCCACGAGGTCGTCTACTACCGGGCCGGCTCCGCGGCCTCGGCCATGTCACCCGCGACCGTGCCGTACGACGCCGTCGCCGGCGCCCGGATCCTCCACCTCACCGGCATCACCGCCGCCCTGTCCGCGGACTGCCTCGCCCTGGTGCGGGAACTCACCGCTCCGCGGCCCGACCGGCCGCTCGTCTCCTTCGACGTCAACCACCGGCCGACCCTGTGGCGCAGCGGGCGGGCCCCCGAGGTGCTGCTCGCACTCGCCCGCCGGGCCGACCTCGTGTTCGTCGGCGCGGACGAGGCGGAACGGCTGTGGGGCACGGGGGACCCGGCGGCGGTCCGGGCGCTGCTGGCCGAGCCGGAGGTCCTGGTGGTGAAGCGGGGCGGGGCGGAAGCCGTGGCGTTCCGGCGCCGCGTGGCCCCGGGGCGGGACGACGTCACCGCCGTTCCCGCCCCCCGGGTGGAGGTGGTCGCCCCCGTCGGTGCCGGTGACGCCTTCGCCGCCGGGTTCCTCTCCGCCACCCTCCGCGGGCTCGACGCGACCGCGCGCCTGCGCCACGGGCACCTCGCCGCCGCTGCCGCCCTCACCGTCCCCGGGGACTTCGCCGCCCCGCCCCGCCGGGACCGCGCCGACCGCCTCGCCGCGCTCGACGGGGCCGCCTGGGGCACACTGCACCTCGGCCCCGGGTGGACGGGGGACGACCAGGAGGGCCCCGACCGGACGGGGGACGACCAGGAGGTACGCACGCCATGAGCCAGACCGTCGACCGGGCGCTCAGCATCCTGCCGCTGTTGGCCCGGGGCCCCGCCGACCTCGGACAGGTCGCCGACCGGCTCGGGGTCCACAAGTCCACGGCGCTGCGCCTGCTGAGGACCCTCCACGAGCACGGCCTCGTCCACCGGCAGCAGGACCAGCGCTACCGGCTCGGCGCCCGTCTCTTCGCCCTCGCCCAGGAGGCCGTCGAGAACCTCGACGTCCGCGAGATCGCCCACCCCCACCTGCTCGCCCTCAACGAGCGGACCGGGCACACGGTCCACCTCGCGGTCCACGAGGAGGGCGAGGTCGTCTACATCGACAAGGTCGAGAGCCGCTATCCGGTCCGCATGTACTCCCGCATCGGCAAGCCCGTCGCCATCACCGTCGCGGCCGTCGCCAAACTGCTCCTGGCCGACCTGCCCGAGCCGGAGCGGCGCGCCGTCGCCGCGCGGCTCGACTACCCCCCGTACACGCCCCGCTCGACCCCGAACGCCGCCGCCTTCCTGGAGGAGTTGGCGATCGTGCGCGAGCAGGGCTGGGCCACCGACCTCGGTGGCCACGAGGAGTCCATCAACTGCGTGGGCGCCCCCGTCCGCGGAGCCGACGGCCGCGTCGTCGCCGCCCTGTCGGTCTCGGCGCCCAACGTGGTCGTCACCGCCGAGGAACTCCTCGCCCTCCTGCCGCAGGTGCGCCGCACCGCGGACGACATCAGCCGCGAGTACTCCGGCGAGCCCCCGACGAAGGAAGCAGAGGACGCCTCCGCATGAGCGAGAAGACCGCGATCACCCCCGCCACCCACACCGCCCCGCCCGCCGCCTTCTCGCACGGCGTGAAGAAGGGCAACGTCCTCCAGGTCGCCGGCCAGGTCGGCTTCCTGCCCGCCGTCGCGGGCCGGGCCCCGACCGTCGCGGGGCCGACCCTGCGCGAGCAGACCCTCCAGACCTTCGCCAACGTCAAGGCGGTGCTGGAGGAAGGGGGAGCGGGCTGGGACGACGTGATGATGATGCGGGTCTACCTCACCGACGTCGCCCACTTCGCCGAGATGAACGAGATCTACGACCAGTACTTCGCCGAGCAGGGCCTCAAGGCCCCCGCCGCCGCCCGCACCACCGTCTACGTCGGCCTTCCGCCCGGCCTGCTCATCGAGATCGACGCCCTCGCCGTCCTGGACTGAGACCGGGACGGCGGGACCGCGTCCCCGGGGATCCCCCGCCGGCGCGGTCCCGCCGTCCACGGGGCGTCAGGAGGTGCAGTACTGCTGCTGCTTGCCGATCGAGCGGTACATGCAGTCCGCGTTCTCCAGGAGCTGGAGCACCGCATCGCGGTTGCGGCCGGTCTCGCGCTCGATGACCTCGTCGGGCGGGTAGAAGCCGCCGGCCCAGGAGGAGGTCGGGTACATCTCGAAGGTGTACGCGAAGATCCGCTGCGCGCCCCACAGGTAGTCGTCGATCGAGCCGTCCGTGACGTACAGGTCGCTGGACTGTTCGGGCGTGTAGCCGTTGCTCGCCGCCATCTTGCCGCCGACGGCGGCGAAGGCGTCGCGGTCGTCCCGGGTCATGCCGGTAGTGGTGTCGGCCGTGGTCCAGCCGAACGGCCAGAGGACCAGTTCGCTGTACGTGTGGAAGTCGATGGCCGCCGTGATCTGTTGTTTGCCGCCGACCACCCGGCTGCGGACGAAGTCGGCGACGACCTTCACCTCGGGGGCGGATTCGGGGGCCGCGCCGCGGTAGGTCTCGGAGCTCTTGGAGCCGGAGGAGCCGCCGCAGCAGCCCCACTTGTAGTCCCAGTTCCGGTTCAGGTCCGTGCCGACGTAGGAGGACCCGGGGTTGGGCTGCCGGTTCTTGCGCCAACTGCGGTACGAACCGCGGGCGATGTCGTATGCGCCGCCGTCCGGATTGAGGTCGGGGACGATCCAGATCTCGCGGTTGTCGACGGCCTCGGTGATCCTGCGGTCCGTGCCGTATCCGGCGCCGAGTTCGCGCAGCAGATAGAGGGCCATCTCGACGGTGAGGTGTTCGCGGGCGTGCTGGTGGTGGGTGAAGAGGACCTCGGGTTCGTCCTCGTCCACGGACACGTTGTCGCTGATCTTGATGGCGACGACGTCCCGGCCCTGGTACGTCCTGCCGATGACCTGCTTGCTCATGATCGACGGGTGTGCGGCGAGGCGCTGGTCGATCTCCGCGGTCATCTCCGCGTAGGTGTGGTAGCGGGCGTCGGCGGGGGGAAAGTCGCTCGGCTTCGCCGCCTTGCCGTCCCCGGCCGTGCGGTCCGGCGGTCCGGGCAGGGCGGTCGGTTCGTACTCGAGCGCCCTGAGGAGGGCGAGTTGTTCGGGGTTGGCGCTGACCACGACCGAGCGGGCGTCGACCTCGTCGACGGACACCCCGGTGGCGGTCAGTGCGCTCCGGGCGGCGGGGGTGGAGGGGCCGGCGATCTCGTACTGCCGGATCACCTCCTCGGTGCCCGCGGCGGCGCGTGCGGAGGGCGGTGCCGGGTCGGCCCCGGCGGGCGTGCCGAGGGCGGAGAGCGGCGCCGCGAGGGCGAGCGCCACGAGCGCCGCGAGGGTGGCGGACCTTCTGCCGCGGAGGGGACGTCGCATGCTGTCTCCTGAGGGAGTGTGGGGGGTGCGACCGGGGGGTGCGCGGATCTTCCGTGCGTCGTGCAGCAGTCCGGGCACATGGTCCAGCTGTGACATGGACCGGTCAAGGTGGGGAGTTCGGCCATACTGTCCCGCGTGGGGACCCTGATCGGTAAGTACGTCATCGAGCACAAGCTAGGCGAAGGCGGCATGGGCACCGTCTATCTCGCCCGGTCGCGCGGCGGGCGCGCCGTCGCCGTCAAGGTGGCCCGGCCGGAACTCGCCTCCGACCCCTCCTTCCGCGCCCGCTTCCGTGCCGAGGTCGCCGCGGCCCGACGGGTCGGCGGCTTCCACACCGCGCAGGTCGTCGACGCCGATCCCGAGGCGGAGGCGCCCTGGCTCGCCACCGCCTACATCCCCGGGCCGACCCTCTCCGGACTCCTCGCCGCCGAAGGGCCGATGGGCGAGGAGCGACTGCGCTCCCTCGGGGCCGCGCTCGCCGAAGCCCTGGAAGCGATCCACGCCTGTGGGCTCGTCCACCGCGACCTCAAGCCCGGAAACGTCGTCATGGCGCCCGACGGGCCGCGCGTCCTCGACTTCGGGATCGCCCGTGCCCTGGAGTCCACCCGGCTCACCGCCACCGGCTCCGCCTTCGGCACCCCCGGCTACCTCGCCCCCGAACAGGCCCTCGGCGAGGAGGTGACCGGTGCCGCCGACGTCTTCGCGCTGGGCGCCGTCCTCGTCGCCGCGGCCGGTGGAAGGCCGTTCGGGGAGGGCACGCCGATGGGTCTGATGTACCGGTCGGTGCACGAGGCCCCCGACCTCGGCTCCGTGCCGGAGGGGCTGCGCGAACTGGTGGGGCGCTGCCTGGCCAAGAATCCGGCCGAACGGCCCGCGCCGGAGGCCCTCTTGGACGAACTCGTGGCAGAGCCTTCCGCGCCCGGGGGAGGGGCGCCCGCGTCCGGAGCGGGGGCCGCGTCCACGACGCCGCCCGTGCCGCCCGCGGTGCCGGACCCGCGGGTGGCGCCCGTGTCGCCGGTACCGCCCGATCCGTGGGTGGCGCCCGGACCGGCCGGAAGCGAAGGGGGCGGAAGCGGGGCGGCCGAACCGGCCGACGCCGTGCCCGGGCCCTCGACGGGCCCCGCCGACGCCGTGCCCGGGGGGTTCGGACCCGGGGGGTTCGGGACCGGGCGATCCGGATCCGGGGGGTTCGGACCGGCCCCCGAGCCGGTCGACGCCGTGCCGCCGTCGTGGCCCGTCGACGCGGAGGCGCCCGCGCCCGCTCCGGTGCCGCGTTCCGCCGCCCTCCGGGTACCGCCGTCTCCGGCCGTTCCGCCGCTGCCCGCACCGGAGTTCGTCGCGGCCGATCGGAACGGCGGCGTCGTCGTCGACGGGAACGGCGTGTGCCTGCAGCTCTTCGGCGAGGAGGCCGAGTTCTCCTGGGGCGAGATCGGGGCCGTGCGCCACGGGCGCTTCCGACGCGGCCGGGGGCTGCGCATCGCCGTCATCCTCTACGACGGCTCCGTCTACGACTGCGAGGTCGACGGTCGCCGCGCCGCCCGCGTCGACGAGTGGATCCGGCAGCTCGATCCGGTGCTGCAGCGGTACCTGACCGACTGAGGAACCGGGGGCGGGAACGGCGCAGCGCCGCCGGGGGAGCGGCGGCGCTGCGTCTTCCGGGGTCCGCTACGGCAGGTTGTGCACGTGCGGGCCCACCGCGTTCGACCAGGCGTTGCCGGCCGTCGCGTCCCAGTTGGTCGACCAGGTCATGGCGCCGCGCAGCGACGGCCAGGTCTGTGCGGGCTTGAAGGAGCCGCAACCGGTGCCCTTGGTCAGGCAGTCGAGCGCGTTCTTCACGATCTGCGGGTCGACGTAGCCGCTGCCCGCGCCACGGGTGGAGGCGGGGACGCCCAGACCGACCTGGGACGGGTCCAGGCCGCCCTGGAGCTGGATGCAGGCGAGGGCGGTGAGGAAGTCCACCGAGCCCTGGCTGTAGACCTTGCCGTCGCATCCGAGCATCGCGCCGCTGTTGTAGTACTGCGTGTTGACGACCGTGAGGATGTCCTTCACGGCCAGCGCGGTCTTGAAGTACTCCGTGCCCGTGGACTGCATGTCGATGGTCTGCGGGGCCATCGTGAGGACCATGGAGGAGCCCGCCTTGGCGGAGAGCTGGCGCAGCGCCTTGGTGAGGTAGGTGGAGTTGACGCCGTGCTCCAGGTCGATGTCGACGCCGTTGAAGCCGTACTCCTGCATCAGGGCGTACGCGCTGTTGGCGAAGGCGGTCGCGGTGGCGTCGCTGTTGATGGTGACGTTGCCCTTCTCACCGCCCACCGAGAGGATCACGGACTTTCCGGCCGCCTTCTTGGCCGCGACGTCGGCCTTGAAGTCGGCGACCGAGGCGTAGCCGACGGCCGGGTCGAGGTTGAAGGTGATCTGGCCGGGCGTGGTGGTCGAGTCGGCGAAGGAGACGGCGATGATGTCGTACTGCGCCTGGACGTCACGGAGCTTCTGGACCGTCGCGCCGTTGTCGAAGTTCTGCCAGTAGCCGGTGACCGCGTGCTTGGGCACGGCCGGGCCCGGACCCGGGTCGGTCGGCTTGGCGGTGCGGGCCGTGACGGCGGCGGACTTCGCGGACTCGCCCGCGGAGTTGGTCGCCGAGACCTGGAACTGGTACGCGGTGTCGGCGGTGAGCCCGGTGACGGTGGTCGAGGTGCCGGTCACCGTCTGCGGGGCGGCACCGTCCCGGTACACCTTGTAGGCGGTGGCGTTGGAGACCGCGCCCCAGCTCAGGGCCACGGAGCTGGTGGTGACCGGGCCGGCGGCGAGGCCGGCGGGGGTGGCCGGGACGACCGGGTCGGGGTCCTGGCCGCCGCCCCCGTCGGGTCCGAAGACGCTCACGTCGTCGACCGAGTACGGGGAGGTGCCGTACCAGCCGTGGGTGTAGATCTCGACCGAGGTGGTGCTCGCCCCGGTGGTGAAGCTGGTGGTGAGCTGCTTCCAGGAGGGGCTGTCGGGCGTCCAGGTGGAGACGGAGCCGCTGCCGGTCCCGGTGTTGTTGGCGCCGAGGTAGGCGTAGCCGCCCTGGACCCAGGCGCTCAGCGTGTAGGTCGAGTTCGGCTTGACGGCGACGGTCTGCACGCACTTGGCGTTGTCGAGGCCGGCCGGGGTGGCCCTGAGCGCGCCCGCCCCGGAACGGACCGGCGAGGAGACGACGGCGCCGCTGCCCGCGGAGCAGGACCAGTTGGCGAGGCCGTTCTCGAAGCCGGCGTTCTTGGCGACGTTGACGTCGGCGGCCTGTGCGGTGCCGGCTCCGCCGACGAGGGCGAGCCCGGCGCCGACGGCGAGCGCGAGGGCTCCGCCGAGCCAGCGGCGTCCGTGCGGACGGGTGGTGGTGCGGTCCACGAGCATCCTCCGGTGGGGGAGTTGGGGATGTGGAGGTGCCGTACGTCGTCGTACGGAGGGGAGGTGCGGGGTACGGGGGTACCGGCGGCGGCCACTGCTCTCGCAACAAGTTGGTCCAGACCAATCACATTGTCAATACCTCCGACGACGAAGGGCGTTCGGGCTCGGAGGACCCGAACGGGGAACGTCGACCCGGAGTCGGGGGGACGGCTTGGCGGATTGTGTGTTCACCACCCCGCGGGACGTGGATAAGGTGCAGAGACGGCGGCACCCTGCGGTGACGCCGCGAACGCGGTAAGTGATCCGCGGTCCCCGGGACACCGGCGACCGGAGGGGACGGGGGGTCCGACATGCCGGCAGCGATCGCGGTCACCAGCGCCGACCTGGTGCTGCCGCCGACCGATCCCGGGACCCCGCAGGCGGTCGTCCTCCCGCCCCCCGACACCCGGCCGCTCGACGCCTCCCTCGCCGACATGCAGCAGCTGCTCTCCCGGTACGGACACGTGGTCGTCGTCTGCCCCACCGCCGCCCCGGCCGCCGTCGAACACCGGCTGCACACCGTCCGCGCCCTCCTGGAGAGCGACCGGATCGCCCTGGTCAGAACCGACCTGCCCCCACTCGGCGCAGCCGTCCTCGTCCGCCAGCTGCGCCAGCTCGCCGGCTGTGACTTCAGCCCCGGCGTCCTCGCCTCCGCCGCCCGACTGCTCGCCCACTACATCTACGCCGGCGCCGTCCTCGGCTCCGTGTCCCGGCTCGACCGGGTGCCCGTCAGCCTCGGCTCCCACCTCAAGGGCTGGCTCCCCGGCGCCCACTTCGCCGTCCTCGCCGGCCCCACTCCGCAGATGGTGCGCCTCGGCTCCGGCAAGAAGGCCGCGTCCGCCGGCGACTCCCTCGCCGGACCCGAGTTCGGCACCGAACTCCTCCTCGCCCGCGGCCAGCTCCAGACCGACTGGCCCACCACCACCCTCGCCCCCCACTGGCGCGTTCCCGGCCCCGTGCACGAGGCCCCGTTGCCCGCGTCCTCGCCCGACTGGTGGGGCACCGGAAAACTCGTCGAGTTCGCCGCGTACCTGCCCGACCTGCCCGTCCTCTACCAGCTCGTCTCCTCCGTCCGGCGCGAGACCTGCCACTGGTGCGGGATGGAGCTCATCGGCGACCGCTGCGGCTTCTGCGCCGCCCCGCTGCCCCCGGCCGCCCCGCCGCCCGACCCCGGCCCGCACGCCCTCGGGCCGGGCCCACGGGCCGGGACCCACGCCCTGGGGCCGGGCGCGCCCCACCCCGCCCCCGGCGGACCCGCGGCCCGCGCCGCGCTGCCGTGAACGGGGCACTGAGCGGGGCACTGAGCGGGGCCGTGCACGGGCCACCGAACGGGCCCGGGGGGAGGTCCGCCGCGAGCGGCCCCGCCCACCGGGCCCGGTCGACCACCACCGGGCCGCCGACCGCCCCGCCGACCGCCGCGCACCGACCGCGACCCCCCGGCCGCGGACCCCGACCCTCCGATCCCGGCTGCGGACCCCGTCCCTCCGCCCCCGGCCGCCCGGCACCACCCCGACCCACGTCCCCGACCGAGGAAGTACGGCCATGAACTCCCGCCAGCGCCGCGGCGTGATCCTCCTGCTGCTCTCCGTCCTGTGCGCCCTCGGCGCCTTCGCCGGCGTCCTCGCCGTCATCAGCGACGTGAACTCCAAGGTCGGCCCCGAGACCACGGCGTACCGCCTCCGCAAGGACGTGGAGCCCTACCGACCCCTGCGGGCGGACCAGTTCGAGAAGATCTCGCTGCCCGAACGCTGGCTCTCCCCGACCGCCGTCACCGACCTCCGCCAGATCGAGGGCAAGATCGCCGTCACCCGGCTCAAGGCCGGCTCCCTCCTCCAGCGCGACATGATCGTCGAGCGCCCCCAACTGCAGCCGGGCCAGCAGGAGATCGCCATCATGGTCGATGCCGCCACCGGAGTCGCCGGCAAGATCACCGCGGGCGCCACCGTCAACATCTACGCGACCTTCGCCGGCGAGCAGAAGGGCGACCCCGACCAGTCCCGGATGATCGTCGCCGGCGCCCGCGTCCTCGACGTCGGACAGCTCACCCCCGTACGGGACCGCAACGACCGCAACGACCGGGCCACCTCCACCGTCCCCATCACCTTCGCCCTGTCCACCCTCGACACCCAGCGCGTCGCGTACGCCGAGTCCTTCGCCGAGCACGTGCGCCTCGCCCTCGTCGCCCCGTCCGCGGCCGGCTCCCCCGCCGACCCCGGCGGCGACCGCACCTACACGCTGGAAAAGGACAAGTGAGGCCGGCATGACCACCAGGATCCTCCCCGCCGTCGGCGACCCCGACGCGGCCCGGTCCGTCACCACGCTGCTCAGCCAGCTCCCCGACGCCGAACCCGCCCCGCCGGTCACCGACTCCACCCAGCTCGTCGACGCCCTCGCCCGCCTCGCCGCCGTCTCCCTCGACGAACTCCCCGAGGTCGTCCTCGTCCACGAGCGGATCGGGCCCGTCCCCGCACTCGACCTCGTCCGCGAGGTCGCCCTCCGCTTTCCCGCCGTCGGCGTCGTCCTCATCACCGCCGACGCCAGCCCCGTCCTCTTCTCCGCCGCCATGGACTCCGGAGCCCGGGGCCTCGTCACCCTGCCCCTCGGCTACGAGGAACTCGCCAGCCGCGTCCAGGCCGCCGCCCAGTGGTCCCTCGGCGTCCGCCGCCACCTCGGCGCCGCCGCCGACCCCGTCGTCGGCCCCGGCGGCACCGTCGTCACCGTCAGCGGCGCCAAGGGCGGCGTCGGCGCCACCGTCACCGCCGTCCACCTCGCCCTCGCCGCCCGCGCCTCCGGACGGAGCGTCGCCCTCGTCGACATGGACCTCCAGAGCGGCGACGTCGCCTCCTACCTCGACGTCCAGTTCCGCCGCTCCGTCGCCGACCTCGCCACCATCACCGACATCTCGCCCCGCGTCCTCCAGGACGCCCTCTACGTCCACGAGACCGGCCTCTCGCTGCTCCTCGCCCCGGCCGAAGGAGAACGCGGCGAAGAGGTCACCGACCGGGCCGCCCGCCAGATCGTCAGCGCCCTGCGCGGCCGGCACGAGGTCGTCGTCCTCGACTGCGGCTCCCGACTCGACAGCGCCAACGCCGCCGCCATCGAAATGGCCGACACCGCCCTCCTCGTCACCACCCCCGACGTGGTCGCGGTACGAGCCGCCAAACGGACCGTCCGCATGTGGGAACGCCTCCAGGTCCGCAAGGCCGAGGAGAGCACCACCCTGGTCAACCGCCACCACCGCGCCACCGAGATCCAGCCGCCCCTGGTCCAGAAGATCACCGGCACCCGGATGGCCCCCGTCGCCGTGCCCGACCACTTCAAGGAGCTCCAGGCCGTCGTCGACGCCGGCCGGCTCCACGACCTCGACGCCAAGTCGACCGTCAAACAGGCCCTGTGGACGCTCGCCGGCGAACTCGGCCTGGTCGGCGCCCCGGTGGCCGAAGCGTCCGGCAAGCAGCTCGCCCGCGCCGGCGACCGCGGCTCCCTCGGACTGCGCCGCCGCACCGGAGGACGCTGACCGATGCGTACCCACCGGGACGGCGACGGCGGACAGGTGGCCGTGGAGTTCCTCGGCATGGTCCCGCTCATCCTGCTCACCCTCGCCCTGCTCTGGCAGGTCGTCCTGGTCGGGTACACGTACACCCTCGCGGGGAACGCGGCCGACGAGGCGGCCCGGGCCTACGCGGTCGGCGACGACTGCCACGAGGCCGCCCTGCGGCACTTCGACGGAGCCTGGAAGGCCACCCCGAGGTGCGGAGCGGACGGTGCCGGCATGGTGACCGCGGTGGTGAGCGTCGAAGTCCCCGTCCTCGTCCCGGGCTTCGGCGGCCTCTTCCGGGTGGTCGGCAAGGCGGGCGCCATCGACGAGAGGAACCTCACGCCATGAGCCGCGACCCGCGCCGCCGGACCCGCGACCCGCACCGCCGGACCCGCGACCCGCACCGCCGGACCCGTGACCGGGGGCAGGCCGCCATCGAGTACCTCGGCTTCCTCCCCGTCCTGCTCATCGTCGGCCTGGCCGGCCTGCAACTCGGCCTCGCCGCCTACGCCGCCCAACAGGCCGGCACCGCAGCCCGCGCCGCCGCCCGCGCCGCGGCCACCACCGACGACGAGAACGCCCCCGCCCCCGAAGCCGCCGGATACGCCTCCGTGAGCAGCTGGATCGCCTCCCGCGCCACCATCACCGTCAACGGCGGAACCGCCGTCGTCAAGGTCGACATCCCACGGGTCCTGCCCTTCGTGAACCTCGACCCCGTCCAGAAGACCGCCGTCATGCCGACGCCCGACGAGGAGGACCGGCCGTGAGCCTGCGCGCCCGCATCAACGCCCCCGAGGACACCGCGGGCGGCGCGACCGCCCGGGAGGACGGCCACCTCGTCGCCGCCTTCCGCGCCAAGCTCCTGGAGGAGATCGACCTCACCGAGATGTCCGCGCTCGCCGCCGCCGAGCGACGGGCCCGCCTGGAGCGCGTCCTCGGCCACATCATCAGCCGCGAGGGCCCGGTGCTCTCCACCGCCGAACGCGCCCAGCTGATCCGCCGCGTCGTCGACGAAGCACTCGGACTCGGCGTCCTCGAACCGCTCCTCGAAGACGCCTCCATCACCGAGATCATGGTCAACGGGCCCGACCAGATCTTCATCGAGCGCGGCGGGCGCGTCGAACTCCTCCCGCTCCGCTTCGCCTCCCACGAACAACTGATGCAGACCATCGAGCGGATCGTCTCCACCGTCAACCGGAGGGTCGACGAGTCCCACCCGATGGTCGACGCCCGGCTCCCCTCCGGCGAACGCGTCAACGTGATCATCCCGCCGCTCTCGCTCACCGGAGCGACCCTCACCATCCGCCGCTTCCCCCGCGCCTACACGCTCCACGAGATGATCGGCCTCGGCTCCCTCGACGAGCAGATGCTGCTCCTGCTGTCGGGCCTCGTCCAGGCCAAGTTCAACCTGATCGTCTCCGGAGCCACCGGCACCGGAAAGACCACCCTCCTCAACGCGCTCTCCGGACTCGTCCCGGACGGCGAGCGGATCATCACCATCGAGGACTCCGCCGAACTCCAGCTCCAGCAGTCCCACGTCATCCGCCTGGAGGCCCGCCCGCCGAACATCGAGGGCCGCGGCGCCGTCTCCATCCGCGACCTGGTGCGCAACTCCCTGCGCATGCGCCCCGACCGCATCATCGTCGGAGAGGTCCGCGGCGGAGAGACCCTCGACATGCTCCAGGCCATGTCGACCGGCCACGACGGCTCCCTCGCCACCGTCCACGCCAACTCGGCCGAGGACGCCCTGATGCGACTCCAGACCCTCGCCTCGATGTCCGAGGTCAAGGTGCCCTTCGAGGCGCTCCGCGACCAGATCAACAGCGCGGTGGACGTCCTCGTCCAGCTCACCCGCCACCCGGACGGCACCCGCCGGATCACCGAGATCTCCGTCCTCGCCTCCCACGGCCGCGAACGCTTCCTGCTCGCCACGGTCTGCCGCTTCCACGCCCAACCGGTCGCCGCCGACGGGCGGGTGTACGGACAGTTCGCGCACCACCCGCTGCCCCGCCGCGTCGCCGAACGCCTCTACCTCGCCGGCCAGCCGGTCCCCCAGGCCTTCGGCGTGGCCCCGACCGACGCCCACCTGGCCACCCGAGAGGCGGAGTGATGACCGACCCCTTCTGGCTGACCGCGGGCGTCACCCTGCTCGGCTGCGTCCTGGGCGTCATCGGCGTCCAGCTGTACGCGAGCGGAGCCCGCCGCCACGCCGCCCTCGTCGCCCGCTTCGACGAGACCGGTGCCCCGGAGAACGCCACCGGACGCCGCCGGCGCCGCTTCCGCGGCCTCGACCGGAGGATCCGCGGCACCGCGCTCGGCCGCAAGCTGGAACTGCGCATCGCGGCGACCGGACTCGACGTCACGCCCGGCGAGTTCACGGTCGCCCTGACCGCGACCGTGGTCGCCCTGTGGGTCATCGGACAGGCCGCCCTCTCCCCGTTCTTCGGCCCGATCTGCGGACTCCTCGGCGTATGGGTCGCCCTCGGCTACCTCAACTGGCAGCGACAGAAGCGCATCGAGAAGTTCATCAACCAACTCCCCGAACTCTCCCGCATCCTGGCCAACGCCACCCAGGCCGGACTCGCCCTCCGGATGGCCCTCAGTCTCGCCGCCGACGAGATGGAGGCCCCCGCGGGAGACGAACTGGAGAAGGTCGCCCAACAGCTGGCCGTCGGCACCTCCCTCGACGACGCCCTCGGAGAGCTCGCCGAACGCCTCCCCTCCCGCGAGCTCGTCGTCCTCGTCACCACCCTCGTCCTCGCCAACCGGGCCGGCGGCACCGTCGTCTCCTCCCTGCGGAACCTCACCGAGACGCTGGAAGAACGCAAGGAGACCCGGCGCGAGGTCCGCACCCAGCTCTCCCAGGTGAGCATGACCGCCTACTCCGTACCCGTCATCGGAATCGGCTCCCTCCTCCTCATCGACAACATGCAGCCCGGCGCCCTGGACCGCATGACCGGCTCGACCATCGGCCAGTTCGCCGTCATCGCCGCGTTCGCCCTGTACGCCGTCGGCTTCGCCGCCATCCGCCGCTTCTCGAAGATCGACGTGTAGGGACCGCCGCCGTGGAACTCCTCCTCGCCCTCCTCGCCGGGCTCGCCGTCGCCGGCATCGCCTACGGCCTGCGCCTCTACCGCGCCGACGCTAAGCTCCCCGACGACCTCCAACTCGCCCTGGAAGTCGGCGCCACCCGCACCGGGGCCGTCGACTCCGCCGTCGACCGGCTCGGCATGCGCTGGTCGCCGGCCGTCCTCCGGCTCATGGGCCCCAAGCGGGTCAACGCCGTCCGCCGTCGCATCGACCTCGCCGGAAACCCCGGCGGCCTCACCATCGACCGGTACGGGGCCCGACGGGCCGTCTACGGCTTCCTCGGCGGCCTCGGCGCCCTGCTGATGCTGAGCAAGGGCTCCTACCTCACCGCCCTGCTCCTCCTGGCCTTCGGCGCCTTCTGGACGGAGGTCGGCATCTGGTCGGCCGTCCGCATCCGCAAGGACCAGATCGAACGCACCCTCCCGGACTTCCTGGACGTCCTGGCCGTCGTGGTCAGCGCCGGCCTCGGCTTCCGACAGGCCCTCGAACGGGTCGCGGAGAAGTACGCGGGACCCTGGTCCGACGAACTCCGCATCACCCTGCGCCAGATGGACATGGGCGTCAGCCGCCGCCAGGCCTTCGACGAGCTGCGCCGCCGCAACGACTCGGAGCAGGTCGCCCAGTTCGTGACCGCCCTCCAACAGGGCGAGGAGCTGGGCGCGCCCATCGTCGACACCCTCATCCAACTCGCCAACGACATGCGCCGCACCGACGCGCAGAACGCCCGACGCAAGGCCGCCCGCGCGGTGCCCAAGGCCACGATGGTGATCACCACGCTGATGGTCCCGGCGACGATGATCCTGCTGGGTGCGGGCCTCTTCCTGGGCACGGGAACCGACTTCGGGTCGGTGACGGGCGAATGACCGGGCTGACAAATTCACGGCAAACGACTTCGCTGACGCAACCCGATGTGCCAGAGTGCGGACTGAGTGTGAGGGGGTGGGGCATGGACGACCGGACCGTCACGTCGGGCCGCCAGCAGGCCCACCCGAAGACCGGGGCGCACACCAGGCCCCACGGGCCCCACCAGCCGACCCGCCCGTCGGCCCACGGTGCCCGAACGCAGGCGTCCGAACGCGGAGGGGACCACGATGAACGACGCGATGCTGAAGGCCCTGACCAAGGCCCGTACCGAACTGTCCACGTGGACGGACCGACACACGAGAGACCGCGGTCAGACGGCGGTGGAGTACCTGGGGATCATCGTGGTCGTGGTGGCGATCGTGGTGGCGATCACGGGGACGGACATCGGCAACTCTATCAAGAATGCCATCACTCAGAAGATCGCCGACCTGACGGCAAAGTAGGGCAGCGGTCCCTAGGGGACTCTGGGCAAGCTTTCCCCGTTTATATTGCCGCCGTGGCGGGTCTTTTGTTTCTAGCTTTTGCCTACTTCATGGTAGGCCAGGCTGCGTTTGCGCGGAATGGCGCTCAGACCGCAGCTGATGCGGCCGCCCTCGCGGCGGCCCAAGATGCCCGGGAGCAGCTGAGGGACGGCTGGCTTGATGTGATTCTTGAGCCGGACAGGTGGGATGGATTCCCTGAAGGGGAAAACTATTTTAACTCTTCGGCTTGCGAGTGGGCTTCAAGATTTGCGGCCGAGAATTCAGCGACTTTTTCCGGTGAGGGGTGTGTTCCAATCGTTGGGGAGGGGCGAGGTTTTGAAGTGACTGTGAGTACGCTAAAGCCGCAACAGGCGGTGGCCTCTGCGAAGGCTTTGATCGAGCCGCGGTGCGTGTTTCACAGGCAAGATCCTGCACCGAGCCCTACGCCCGAGCCGTCAGTGACTGGTGAGCCTGAAGAAGGCCAAAGTGATCCTATTCTAGGGCTTGTATGTGATGGGGAGCCTTGGGAGATCGACGTAGATAGGCCTGCACTCCCGAGTGCCGCCGATTTGTTTAGGGTTCGCTTGGCTGGGTGACTTTCGGCGACGCGTGAAGGGAGTTTGAGATATGAGTGTGTGGCATGTAGTAAAGCGCTCTAAGGTAGCGATTCTCGGTGCTGTTGCTTTGGTTTCTTTTTCCTTGGCTGGATGTAGCGTAGAGGCTGGGGGTGAGGGGAAAAGTGTGTCAACTGTGAATGCTTCCTCTAAGGCCGAGGTGGAAGGTCGAGATTCGAAAGAATCCGAAGATGCTGTAGAGATACTTGCGACCGTTAAGGGGAGTGATGGAGTGGAGTTGGTCATCACCTCGGCCCGGCGGGATGTGGGTGGCTTTCTGACTCTCAAAGGGGCGTTGAAGAATCCTTCCTCGCGCCCTCTTGCGCTTCCTGGTCAGATCCGAGGCGACGAGACCGAAGTTATGGAGCACGGGAATTCCCTGGGTGGCGCCACTCTGGTTGATTCCGCTGACAAGAAACGCTACTACGTGCTTCGTGACACTGATGGCCGTCCACTGACAACGACAGGTATCGATATCCTGCCCGCAGGGAAGTCCATAGCCGTCTTCATGCAATTCCCCGCACCCCCCGCCTCCACCACCGAGGTCTCCTTCCAGCTGCCCACCTTCGAACCCGCCACGCTCAAGCTCTCCTGAGGCGACGCCATGACGACGACATATCGCCGCCTCGCCGCCCTCACCCTCGCTTCCGTGGCGCTGGGGTCCCTCACCGTCCCCACCGCTCACGCCGAGGATCCGCCCGGCTCCGCCGGTAGCGCCTCGCCCGTGCCGGTCATCGACGTCAACGCGCCGGGGTTGATGCTGCCCGACGGGGCGACGCTCGCGCCCGCCAAGGTGCTCGACATCAAGCAGATCGTCGAAGAGGAGGGCGGGCAGCAGCGCAGGGCGGACACCAATGTGGACGTGACGTTCGCGCTCCAGGCCGAGGTCCTGTTCCCGAAGGACAGTGCCAAGCTCTCGTCCGCCGCCGCTTCCCGGCTCGGTGCGATTGCCGCCGAGATCAACAAGATGGGGTCCGGGCGGGTCCGTGTCTTCGGCTTCACCGACAACCTCGGCACCTACGAGCACGGGCTCAAGCTCTCGAAGGAACGGGCCGTCGCCGTGCAGCAGGTGCTCGCGAGGGCCCTTGATCCGGGTACCACCTTCGACATTCGGGGGTACAGCGAGGACTACCCGATCGCCGACAACCGGACCGAGGAGGGCCGGAAGAAGAACCGGCGCGTCGAGATCTCCTTCCCCCGCACCTCCGGTGGGTGACGGGTCGGGGCGCGCGGCGTGGTTCCGCTACGGTGCGTCCCGGTCCTGATGGAAAACCCCGTGTGCGGCGGGGGCAAGGAGAAACGTTTCATGTCTTACGAGAGTCAGTCCCGTACCCTCACCTCGCCCCGTTTCACACAGCTGTTGGCGCCGTGGGGCCTCGGGATCCTGACGATCGTCGTCCTTCTCGTGGCGACGGCCCTGTTCTCGTGGGAGGTGGTGGAGGGCGGTGAGCCGGATCTCCGTCAGACGCTCGGTGGCGTCGTCCTCCTCGTTCACCTTCCCGCCGTTCTCTCCTACGCCGTCGGCACCTGGGTGGCCGGAGCGGTGCACCGGGCGCCGTCGAAGGACCACGGCCGCCGTCACCTGGCCGCCCTGTTGGTTCCTGCCGCGGCCGTTCAGCTCTTCGCCTTCCTGTCGGCACTTCCCGGCCCGAGCCTCATCGGAGTGCTGATCGCGCTGGTCGACCTCTTCGTCGGCTGTGCGCTTGGCTACGGCCTCGACCGCCTCCGCCGCCGGTAGTCGCCGATGGCCGCCGACGGGCGGCCGGTGCTCCCGGCCGAAGTCCGCCGAAGTCCGCCGAAGCCGGGTGGAGCGGTCGGCGTTTCGCCGGCCGCACGATGTGAGGGTGGGAGTCGGCTCGGGCGCCGACCCTTGTCCCCCCTTCCCGCCCCCGAACTCCGCCCCGTCCTAGAGCAAGTGATCCGCCTTGCCCGCCTTGATGTCGAGGATGAGGTTGCGGAGGGCTTCACGGCTGTCGGTGAGGTAACGATCCTCCTGGCCGAGGACGGCGATGTAGCTGTTGCCGTCCCCGTCGCTGCCGAGGCGGTAGCAGCTGGCACCCTCGCCGCAGTAAGGCTCTTCCCAGGTGATGTCCGGCATGGAACCCTCCTCAGGATTCGCGAGCGATCGCATCGATGAAGTCCCCTGATTCTCCGGGCGTCAGCGCGATCCGCTCCATCCAGTCCAGGTGGCCACGGTACTTGGACAACTGCGCTTCGGCGTAGAGGAAGTCCGGCCCGTGCGTACTGTCGACCTGCACGGTGTCGAGGCCGGGAACGGGCCCCTCTGCGTAGTTGACCGTCTGACCGGCGCCCGGAAAGGCACCCGCTTCGAAGGGGATGACGCGGAGCGTGACGTGCTCGCGTTCCGAGATCAGAAGCAGGTGCTCCAACTGGGCGCGTGTGACGTCCCGGCCTCCGAAGCGCATCCGTAGTGCCGCCTCGTGCACGAACCCGAGGTAGGGCGTCGGGTCGGGATCGTCCAACACCTGCTGACGTTCGATGCGGAGGGCGAGGCGCAGGGCGATTTCGTGTTCCGGCAGAGGCGGGATGACGACCCGGAACACGGCAAGGGCGTGGTCGCTGGTCTGGAGGATCCCTGGGATGTGCACCGAGTGGGCCGTTCGCATGCGTGTGGCGTGCGACTCCAGTTCGGCGATGTCCAGCAACCCTGCGGGCAGAGAACCGCGATAGCGCTCCCACCAGGCGTCCTTGGTGGGGCGGGCCATCTCGACCAGGGCGTCGACGTACGTGCCGTCCGCGCAGTCGCAGTTGCACGCGAGGGTGCGGATGCGTTCCTCGCTGATCGCTCGTACGCCCTGCTCGATGTTGGAGAGCCTGGACCGGTCCACGCCGAGCAGCCCGGCCGCCGTCTCGGCAGACATGCCGGCGGCCAGGCGCATCTTGCGCAACTCGCTTCCCAGGCGCCTCTGGCGCTCGGTCGGGGACGTCCTCTGAGCCATGCCCGTCCTTCCCTGTAGCTACGGCGCAGTCTGCCGGGTTGCGGGGCCCGTCTCCATGAGAAGGCAGATCTTTCTGGATCTGGTGGCAAATATGCCACCCGTGAACCTACTCTTGGTGATGCACCGCTCACGCAAAGCATCGAGTGGAAGTGCATCGCGCGGTCCTGCCCGCAACTCCTCCCCTGGGAGGGGCGGTCCCGCGTCAGGGAGACATGCCACCACTCGACTCCGCGACCCCGTGGGCCACTTGTGCGCGAGAAGCGAGATCCACGTGCTGAACGAATCCAGCGAGGTCCACTCCTCACCCCTCAGGGAGTCCGCCGTGTCGCCGTCCTTCCGCACCACCCTCTGTCCCGTGACCGCACCTTCCGCCGGGGGTGTGCCCCCGTCCGCGGCCCCGCCCGGGTTCGCGTACGGGCTCACGCTTCCCGGGGGCCCCGGCAGTGCGGGCGTCGCGCGTGCCGTCGTGCGGTCCGTGCTCCGTGCCCACGGGCTCGACCGGCATGCGCCACCCGCCCAACTCGCGGTCACCGAACTGATCGCGACGGCCGTCCGGCTCGGCCCCGGCGAGGACGTGCACCTCTTCCTCCGTCATCGCGAGGGCGCCCTGCGGTTGCTCCTCTGGGACCAGCACCCCCGCCACCGGGACCCCGGGGACGAGGGGCGCTGTGTCGAACGCCGCCGCCGGTCCCTGTGGTTGCTGGCGGCCGTCGTCGACGACTGGGGCGGGAAGTGGGGCACCGTCGAGGCCCGCCCGCCGCACCGGGGGACGAAGTCCTGGGTCGTACTGCCCCGCTAGGCGGGGCTGTCGTTCCCGGCGCCGGTCGCGCATTCGTACATACGCCCAAGCGGCCACGGAAGGGGGGCACTTGGCGCCCCTTGGGGAAAACGCGGCGAAAGACGGCGCCAGGAAAATGCAAATCCGGCGGGACGTAGGTGTCGGACAGGAGCATTCTGGAGAGATGGCGGCGATTCCGAACACGACCCCCAGCGTCCAACTGGTCAGCGATCTCATCACCCGCATCCCGGAGTTCAGGGGCGCGTACGAGACCCATGTCTTCCGTCAGGGCGACGTCCTGCCGCACGTGTTCTTCTGGGACGTCGTCCAGGACACCGTCCGCTCCTTCCTCGGGGAGGCTCCGGGTGCGGCCGACTGGCGCCGCACGCTGGCGTTCCTGGAGGAGCAGAGCGCGCGCGGCGTCCTCGACATCGACGAGGTGATCGTGACGTCCTTCCTCGGCGACCTGCCCTCGCCGCACGAGCCCGGGCACGCGATCGTCCATCAGCTCGGTCCCGTCATGGCGGCGAAGTTCGTCCGGATAAGACCCCTCGGCTGACGGCTGACACCGCTCGGGATAATCAGGCGCATGCCCCTGACCAGGCCCGATCGGCCCACCCTCGTCGCCCTCGGCGGCTATGCCCTCACCCGGCTCGTCGGCCTCCTGGTCCTCGTGCTCGCCGCCGGTGCGACCGGTGAGGACGGGCTGCACCGGCTCAGCGGGCGCTGGGACTCCGTCTGGTACGTGCGGATCGCCGAGCACGGCTACGGGTACGCGACGACCCTGCCGAACGGCGACGTCCACTCCGACCTCGCCTTCTTCCCGCTCCTCCCGCTGCTGGAGCGCGGCCTGTCCGCGGTGCTCCCGGTCGATGCGGCCACCGCCGGGCTGCTGGTCTCCTGGACCGCGGGGCTCGCCGCCGCCTGGGGCATCCACCGCTGCGGGGCACGGGTCGCCGGTCCCCGCGCGGGCGTGCTGCTCGCGGTGCTCTGGGGGGTGTACCCGACCGCCTTCGTGCAGTCGATGGCGTACACCGAGACGCTGTTCACGGCCTTCGCCGCCTGGTCCTTGTACGCGGTGCTGCGCGGGCGCTGGATCCTCGCCGGAGCGCTCTGCGCGGCGGCCGGACTCACCCGTCCGACCGCCGTGGCGCTGATCGCCGCCCTCGGCATCACGGCCCTCCTCGCCTTCGCGGACGAGCGGCGGTTGCCCCCGCGGACGGTGGCCGGAGTGCTCATCGCCCCGCTGGGCTGGCTCGGTCACGTCGCCTACGTCGGGGTGCGGGAGGGCAGCCCGACGGGCTACTTCGACGTGCAGGCGGCCTGGGGCAACTCCATCGACGGCGGGGTCGCCCTGGCCCTCTTCATCGTGGGCCTGCCGTGGCCGGCCGCCCTCGGCCTGGGGGCGGCGCTCGCCCTGCTCGGCTGGCTCGTCGTCCTGTGCGTACGGCAGCGGCAGCCGTTGCCGCTGCTCGTCTACACGGTCGGCGTCGTCCTGGTCTCCCTCGTCGGGGCCGCCTACTTCGGTTCCCGACCGCGCCTGATGATGCCGGCGTTCGGACTGCTGCTCCCGCCGGCCGCGGCCCTCGCCCGGGTGCGGACCCGCACCGCCGTGCCGGTCCTCGCGGGGCTCGCGCTCGCCTCCGCCTGGTACGGGGCCTTCACCCTGCTCGGTCCGGGCCCTCCGTGAGGAGTGGGTCCTCCGTGAGGAGCGGCGCCTCCGCGAGCGGGCGCCCCTGCGCGACGGCCACGCGCACCCGCACCCCCGGACGGAGTCCCCAGCCGGCCATGGCGCCGGCCTCCGCCTCCAGGACGTGCCGACCGAGCGGGCGGAGCATGCCGAGCCGTCCCGGCCGCATGGTGACCACGGACCGGACCGTGAACGAGCCGTCCAGGTGGGCCACGTCGATCGGGAACCGCATGCCGAAGGTGTGCACGCTGTTCGTCCGCACGATGAGCAGGGCCCCGGTGATCCCGGTCCGCCCCAGCAGCCCCCGCCGGCGTGCCCGGTATGAGGCCGCCACCTCCAGCTTGACGTCCGCACCGTCGGGCACGGTCAAGGTCCCCGTCCCGTCCACCCATTTCCCCATGCGCCCGACCGTACCGGCAGGGCCCCGGTGCGGGCACCCCGCCGTCGTCCGGGGCGCGGTCGCCCCGGACCGTCTTCGACGCGGGGCGGCTCACCGGGGAGGGCGCACCACTAGGGTCTGCCCCGTGTACGCCACGCTGATCGTCGTCGCCGCCCTGTGGGGAGCCGCCGCCGGGCTGTTCGTGCCCCGGGCCGCGTACCGGCTCTCCGTGGAGCCGGAGGAGCCGTGGCGGGAACGCTGTCCGGACGGCCACCCGCTCGTCGGGCCGGGCCGGGGCTGGCTCGGTGCTCCCGGACGGCGGGCCTGTGCCACCACCACGAGCCCGTTGCTCGCGCCGCTGCTCACCGCCGCTGCCTGCGCCGTGCTCGCCGCCGCCACCGGCGGCCCCCGGCCCGAGCTGGTGGTCTGGTGGCTCTGCGCACCCTTCGCGGTCCTCCTCGCCTGTGTGGACGTCCGGGTCCACCGCTTGCCGGACGGGGTGACGCTGCCGCTCGCCGCGGCCGTTCCGCTGCTCCTCGGGGGTGCCGCGCTCCTCCCGTACGGCGCCGGCTCCTGGACCCATGCGCTGCTCGGCGGTCTCGTCCTCGGCGGGGCCTACGGGGTGCTGGCCCTGATCAATCCGGGCGGCCTCGGTCTCGGCGACGTGAAACTGGCGCTTCCCCTGGGCGCCGCCCTCGGCTGGTACGGCTGGGGGGTGCTCTTCCTGGGGGCGTTCGCGGGTTTCCTGCTCGGCGCGGTGTACGGCTTCGGTCTCGTCCTGCTGCGGAGGGCCGACCGCTCCTCGGCGATCCCCTTCGGCCCCTTCATGCTCACCGGCGGCCTGTTGGGCCTCGCGCTGGGAGCGTTCACCGCCGTTCCCTGACGCTCCGGCCGCGCCCCTCCGGCCCCCGACCTGGCCGAACGCCCCTCGGAGCTCCTCCCGCGTCAACGGCGTGCCCCTCCGGGCGGGTCCCTCTTCGGGGGGACGGAACTCCGCCGCCACGCCGGGGCGCAAACCCGCCACACGGCCCCAGAACCCTTGTGACGCCTGGGATTCCAGCAATTCGAGGCACTTCGTTCGGCGCGCGTGGCACGCAGCACGACTAATGAAGGGTTATGGTGGAAACCCCCCCCTCGGGCCGGTCCGTATCCCCCCCACGGACCGGCCCGTTTTTCTTTTCCCCCGTCCGGTGCCTCCGGCGGCGTCAGCCCCGGCCGGCCCAGATGTTCGTGCCGGCGGTGTCGACGGCGAAGGAGTCGATCTCCTTGAGCTCCTCGTCCGTCAGCGGCGGGCCGGCGAGCGCGGCCACGTTCTCCTCCAGCTGGGCGACGCTGGAGGCGCCGATCAGGGCCGAGGTCATCCGCTCGTCCCGCAGCACCCACGCCAGCGCCAGCTGGGCGAGGGACTGCCCGCGCCGCTCGGCGATGTCGGCGAGGCCGCGCAGGCGCCGCAGCACCTCGTCGGAGAGCAGGTTCGGGTCGAGGGACTTGCCCTGGGTGGCCCGCGAACCCTCCGGGATGCCCTTCAGGTACTTGTTGGTGAGCAGCCCCTGGGCGAGCGGCACGAAGGAGATGCAGCCCATGCCGGCCGCCTCCAGGGTGTCGAGGAGGCCGTCCTCCTCGGTCCAGCGGTTGATCATCGAGTACGAGGGCTGGTGGATGAGCGCCGGGACGCCCATCTCCTTGAGGAGCCCTGCGGCCTCGGCGGTCTGCTCGCTGTTGTACGAGGAGACGCCGACGTACAGCGCCTTGCCCTGCTGCACCGCGGAGGCCAGCGCCCCCATGGTCTCCTCGAGCGGCGTGTGCGGGTCGAAGCGGTGCGAGTAGAAGATGTCGACGTAGTCGAGGCCCATCCGCTTGAGCGAGGCGTCGAGCGAGGACATCAGGTACTTGCGGGAGCCCCACTCGCCGTACGGCCCGGGGTGCATCAGGTAGCCGGCCTTCGTGGAGACGATCAGCTCGTCCCGGTAGGGCGCGAAGTCCTGGGCGAAGAGCTTGCCGAAGTTCAGCTCGGCGGAGCCGGGCGGCGGCCCGTAGTTGTTCGCCAGGTCGAAGTGGGTGACGCCGAGGTCGAAGGCGCGGCGCAGGATCGCGCGCTGGGATTCGAGCGCGCGGTCGTCGCCGAAGTTGTGCCAGAGACCGAGGGAGACGGCCGGCAGCTTGAGGCCGCTGCGGCCGGTGCGGCGGTACTCCATGGCGTCGTAGCGGTCCGGGGCGGCACGGTACAGGGGGGAATCAGTCACGTATCTCTGCTTATCACGGACTTGTGACAGTCCCGGGCTGGGAGCCCGTCGCCCGTGCGCAGTAGTCTGGCGCCCTCGGGGGCCGACACTGCATGGAGGGGTAAAGAACAGTGAACCTGCGAGACCTGGTGTACGGGCTCTACGCGCGCCGGGTGGAAGGCCGCCTCGACCATGCCCAGGTGCCCAAGCACATCGGGGTGATCCTCGACGGGAACCGTCGCTGGGCGAAGGCCTCCGGCGGAACGCCCGAGCAGGGACACAAGGCCGGCGCGGACAAGATCCAGGAGCTGCTCGGCTGGTGCGCCGAGACGGACGTCGAGGTCGTCACGCTCTGGATGCTCTCCACGGACAACCTGAACCGCCCCGAGGAGCAGCTCGTCCCGCTGCTCGGCATCATCGAGAACGCGGTGCGCGCGCTGGCCGCCGACGGCAGGTGGCGGGTCCACCACGTCGGCACGCTCGACCTGCTGCCCGCCCGCACGCAGTCGGTGCTGAAGGAGGCCGAGGAGGCCACCCGGACCAACACCGGGATACTGGTCAACGTCGCCGTGGGCTACGGCGGCCGGCAGGAGATCGCGGACGCGGTCCGCTCGCTGCTCCTGGAGCACGCGGAGCGGGGGACGAGCGTCGAGGAGCTCGCCGAGACCGTCGACGTCGAGCACATCTCGGAGCACCTCTACACCCGCGGCCAGCCCGATCCCGACCTGGTGATCCGCACCAGCGGTGAACAGCGCCTGTCCGGGTTCATGCTGTGGCAGAGCGCCCATTCCGAGTACTACTTCTGCGAGGTCCACTGGCCGGCCTTCCGCAAGGTCGACTTCCTGCGGGCGCTGCGGGACTACGCGGCCCGGCACCGGCGCTACGGAACCTGAGCCCTCCGGACGCCCCGACCTCCGGACGCCCGACCTCCGGCCGGAAGTTTCCGGTCGGAACCGATCACCTCGTGTTCATGAACACGTCGTCATATGCCATGGCATGGCAGCGGGTGTTCGAGGGCATATCCCTGGTGAAGTGAGCGGCACGGAGACCGCCACCCGGGAGGCCCCTTGCACCAGGACGACCGTGCGGGACACGTACGGAAGAAGCGGAGGGCCGAGGTTCGGCCCGCGCAGCGCGGCCTGAACCCGGTCCCATTCCGCAGCGACACCGGTTCCGTCGCACCCCGACCTCACAGGGGTCTTCAGAGGGGGTCTGTCCTTCCGTGGTGACCAGCACGAAGCGCCGCCTTTCCGACCGGCGCACCTATGTTCTCGACACCAGCGTCCTGCTGGCCGACCCCAATGCCGTCTCGCGCTTCGAGGAACACGAGGTGGTGCTCCCGATCGTCGTGGTGACGGAGCTCGAGGCCAAACGGCACCACCCCGAGCTCGGCTACTTCGCCCGGCAGGCGCTGCGCCTGCTCGACGACTTCCGGGTCCGGTACGGGCGCCTGGACGCCCCGCTCCCCATCGGGGACCTGGGCGGCACCCTGCGTGTCGAGCTCAACCATTCCGACCCCGGCGTCCTGCCCGCCGGCTACCGGTTGGGGGACAACGACTCACGGATCCTCGCGGTCGCGCGCAACCTCCAGGCGGAGGGGTACGACGTCACGGTCGTCTCCAAGGACCTGCCGCTGCGCATCAAGGCCTCTTCGGTCGGCCTCCTCGCGGAGGAGTACCGGGCCGAGTTGGCCATCACGGACGCCAACGGCTGGACCGGCATGTCCGAGCTGGCCCTCTCCGCGGACCAGATCGACCTGCTCTACGGCCAGGAATCGCTGTACGTGCCGGAGGCCGCCGGGCTTCCGGTCCACACCGGCCTGGTCCTCCAGTCCGAGCGCGGCAAGGCGCTGGGCCGGGTCACCCCCGAGGGGAACGTCCGGCTGGTCCGCGGCGACCGGGAGGCCTTCGGGCTCCGGGGCCGCAGCGCCGAGCAGCGGATCGCGCTCGACCTGCTGCTCGACCCGGACGTCGGCATCATCTCGATGGGCGGCCGGGCCGGCACCGGCAAGTCCGCGCTCGCGCTCTGCGCCGGCCTGGAAGCGGTCCTGGAGCGCCGTCAGCACCAGAAGGTGATGGTCTTCCGGCCGCTGTACGCGGTCGGCGGACAGGAGCTCGGCTATCTGCCCGGCAGCGAGGCCGAGAAGATGAGCCCCTGGGCCCAGGCCGTCTTCGACACCCTGTCCTCGGTCGCGGGCCGGGAGGTGATCGAGGAGGTCCTCGGGCGCGGGATGCTGGAGGTCCTGCCGCTCACCCACATCCGGGGCCGTTCGCTCCACGACGCCTTCGTCATCGTGGACGAGGCACAGTCCCTGGAACGCAATGTCCTCCTGACCGTTCTGTCCCGCATTGGTGCGAATTCCCGGGTGGTGTTGACCCATGACGTCGCCCAGCGGGACAACCTCCGGGTCGGTCGGTACGACGGAGTCGTCGCCGTGGTCGAGAAGCTGAAGGGGCATCCGCTCTTCGCCCACGTCACGCTCACCCGTTCCGAGCGCTCGCAGATCGCCGCGCTCGTGACGGAGATGCTGGAGGACGGTCAGGTCTGACCGATTCACACCTTTTCGTCTAGGTGTGGGAGTTGGCGCCACCCGGCAAAGCGGAGGAGCTTAGTCGGGTGGCGCACTGCTGTCCGCCCGATTCGTCAAAACACCTGCGTCCGCCGAGATGTGAGCTTTCACACGCAACGCAGAATTGCCTTGCGGTGTCGCCGTCCGGCAGAGTCTTGCTTCCGTCAGGCCCCGCATACGGCACAGGTGCACCCTCAGGGGTGCGCAACGCACCACACAACTCCACAGCCGTCCGCCGTATGCCGCCCACAGCACCACGGGCCCGCGTCTCCTGTGACCCGTTACGTCGGAGACCAGTGCCAGGGGCAAGATTTCGCCCGTGTGGTCACCTGTGCGGGCGTGCTGGAAGGAAACCGTGTGAGCCGGATCTCGGTCCGGGGATTCGCGGTGGCTTCGGCCACTGCGGTCACCACCGTCGGCGCCGTCGTCGGCGTCGCCTCGGGCAATGCCGCGCAGGCTTCGGACGACAACTTCGAGGCCACCGCGGCCGACACCACGCTGCTCGCGGACATCCCCGCGGGGGAGCAGGCCCAGGTACAGGTCGCCTCCCTGTCGGAGCAGGCCGACGTGCAGGCCGCCGCGGCCGACTCGGCCGCGAAGAAGTCCGCGGAGGAAGCGGCCCGCATCCGCGCCGCCAAGGACGCCGAGGAGAAGAAGGAAGCGGCCGACAAGGCCGCTGCCGAGGCGAAGGCCGAGAAGGAGCGCAAGGAGGCCGAGGAGCGCGCGAGCCGCTCCGCGGTCCGTGACGCCTCCTCCTTCGCCGCCCAGGGGTCGTACAGCATCGCCGAGGTCAAGGCGATGGCCCGGCAGATGATCCCGGCCGACCAGTTCCAGTGCTTCAGCAACATCGTGGACCACGAGTCCGGCTGGAACTACCGCGCCACCAACCCGTCGTCGGGCGCCTACGGCCTCGTCCAGGCCCTCCCCGGCTACAAGATGTCCTCGGCCGGTGCGGACTGGCAGACCAACCCCGCCACCCAGATCAAGTGGGGCCTCAACTACATGGACGGCCGCTACGGCAGCCCTTGTGGCGCCTGGTCGTTCTGGCAGGCCAACCGCTGGTACTAGCCCCAGCGCGCTCAACCTCGGGGAGCCTCCCGCCGTCCTACGGTGGGGGGCTCCTTGCATGTACCGTCGAGAGACCCACGGGCTTCCCTGGGTGAACGGGGAAGAGCGAGCGGGGGGAAGAAGGAAGAGATGTCCAGAGTGCCAGGGTGGCTGGGCCGGCTGGGCGCGGGCCTGAGTCACATGGGCAAGCGCCTCGACGAACGACGGGCCGAAGCGGAGCGAAACGATCCGCTCGGGCCGCCGTACGTGACTCCGGACACCATCGCGTACGAACCCCCGCCCGTACCCGCAGTCGCGCTTCCCCGGTCGGGCCCCGCCCCGGACGCCCCGGCCCCGCTCCCGGCCGCCGGAGCCGTCGCCGCGGGGGAGGGGGACCCCGCGGGGCCGGACCGCTCCGTGCCCGTGCCCCCCGCGTACCCCCCGACCGTCGCGGCCCGCCCCGATCCCGTCGACGCCATCCCCTGGGGCATGCGGGTGGCGGCCGAGGCGGGGTGGCGGCTGCTCGTCCTCGCCGGCACGGTCTGGGTGCTGATGAAGGTGATCAGCTCCGTGCAGCTGGTCGTCCTCGCCTTCGTCGCCGCCCTCCTCATCACCGCCCTGCTCCAACCCACCGTCGCGCTGCTCCGTCGGAAGGGCCTGCCCCGCGGGCTCGCCACCGCCGTCACCGCCGTCTCCGGCTTCGTGGTCATGGGACTGGTCGGCTGGTTCGTGGTCTGGCAGGTCATGGACAACATCGACAACCTGTCCGACCAGGTCAGGAACGGCATCGAGGAACTCAAGCGGGGCCTCCTCAACAGCCCCTTCCACGTCACCGAGCAGCAGATCAACGGCATCGCCAAGAACCTGAGCGACTCCGTCGGCACCAACGCCGAACAGATCACCCAGGTCGGGCTGCAGGGCGTCACCGTCGTCGTCGAGACCCTCACCGGCGTCCTGCTCGCCATGTTCTCGACGCTCTTCCTGCTCTACGATGGGAAGCGGGTCTGGGAATGGACGCTCAAGCTGGTCCCCGCCCAGGCCCGGCCGGGCGTCGCCGGCGCCGGTCCGCGGGCCTGGCGCACCCTCACCGCCTACGTCCGCGGCACGGTCCTCGTCGCCCTGATCGACGCCGTCTTCATCGGCCTCGGGCTCTGGTTCCTCGACGTGCCGATGGCGGTGCCGCTGGCCGTCTTCATCTTCCTCTTCGCCTTCATCCCGCTGGTCGGCGCCGTCATCTCGGGCGCCCTCGCGGTCGTCGTCGCCCTCGTCACCAACGGCTTCTTCATCTCGCTGATGGTGCTGCTCGTCGTCCTCGCCGTGCAGCAGATCGAGGGCCACGTCCTCCAGCCGTTCATCCTCGGCCGTGCGGTGCGGGTCCACCCGCTGGCCGTCGTCCTCGCCGTCGCGGCCGGCGGACTCACCGCGGGCATCGGTGGCGCCGTCGTCGCCGTCCCGCTGGTCGCCGTCGTCAACACCGTCGTCGGCTATCTGCGCGCCTACAGCACCGAGCAGGCGCTGCGCAGCACCCCGGAGCCGCGCGGGGCGACGGCCTTCGCCGTGGCGCCGGTCCCCGCGCCGGGCGCCGTCGAGGGGGAGCGCACGTGATATCCGAGCCGGAGCTGGTGGGGGGCGAACCGCTCGACGCCCCCGAGGTGCTCGACGCCGCCCCGTCCCCCCGCAGGCAGCGCACGCGCCCTCCCTGGCAGTGGGCCCTCGGCGGTGCGGTGCTCGCCTCGGCACTGTGGGGCGGCGGTCTCTACGCGTACGGGCAGCGCGCGGAGAGCGGACCGGACCTGGGCGGGTACACCGCGGAAACGAACCTCTGCGAGGCGTCCGAGCTCAAGGCGCTCGCCGGCGTCTTCGGCGCGCGGACCGCGGCCGGCGACCAGTCCGTCATGGACGACCCGGCCCTGTACGAGAGCTCCTGCATGATCACCTTCGGGTCCTCCGCGCCGAGGTACAGCGCCTCCGTCCGGTACACCCTGCACAGGATGACGGACCCCGGCCCCGAGTTCTCCGTACGGGCGAACTACCACGGCTTCTCCAAGCCCGTCGCCGGCCTCGGGGAGATGGCCTTCCTCGCCCAGCACGGCGACGACGGCGGCGAGCTCCGGGTGCTCGACGGACAGGTCGTCATCGAGCTGATGCTCTACCGGGAGTACGAGGTGGACGCGAGCGGCAATCCGGTCGACCCCGTGGCGCCGATGGACATGTCCGGGCTCGACGTTCCGATGACCCAGGACATGCAGGACGTCATCGCGGCGCTCAAGAAGTGACAGAAGGGCCCGGGGCGTGCGCCCCGGGCCCTCCTCGTACGGCCCCGCCCTACTCGGCGAGCACCGCTTCGGCGTCCAGCGTGACGCCGACCGCCTGGATCACCGCGGCGATCTTCACGGCCTCCTGGATGGTGGCACGGTCGACACCGGCCTGGCGCAGGACCTGCTCGTGCGAGTCCAGGCACTGGCCGCAGCCGTTGATCGCGGAGACGGCCAGCGACCACAGCTCGAAGTCGACCTTCTCGACGCCCGGGTTGCCGATGACGTTCATCCGCAGACCGGCGCGCATCGTCCCGTACTCGGGGTCCGACAGCAGGTGCCGGGTCCGGTAGAAGACGTTGTTCATCGCCATGATCGCGGCGGCGGACTTGGCTGCCTGGTACGCCTCGGGCTTCAGGTTCGCCTGGGCCTCGGGCTCCAGTTCCTTGAGCACCTTCGGCGAGCGCGAGGCGATCGCGCAGGCGAGCACGGTGCCCCACAGCTGCTGCTGCGGCAGGTCGCTGTTGCCGATGACCGAACCGAGGTTCAGCTTCAGGTCCTTGGCGAAGTCCGGTATGGCGGACTTCAGTTCGTCGAGAGCCATGTCAGATCACTCGCCCTTACTCGCCCGAGAGCAGCGCGGCGGCGTCAAGGGTGGTCTCGCCCTTGTTCCAGTTGCACGGGCACAGCTCGTCGGTCTGCAGGGCGTCGAGGACCCGCAGGACCTCCTTGGGGTTACGGCCGACGGAGCCGGCGGTCACCATGGTGAACTGGATCTCGTTGTTCGGGTCCACGATGAAGACGGCGCGCTGGGCGAAGCCGTCCTCGCCCTCGACGCCGCAGTCGCGCATGAGCTCGTGCTTCGAGTCGGCCAGCATCGGGAAGGGCAGGTCGCGCAGGTCGGCGTGGTCCTTCCGCCAGGCGTGGTGGACGAACTCGGAGTCGCCCGAGACGCCGAGGATCTGGGCGTCGCGGTCGGCGAACTCGTCGTTCAGCTTGCCGAACGCGGCGATCTCGGTCGGGCAGACGAAGGTGAAGTCCTTCGGCCAGAAGAACACCACGCGCCACTTGCCCTCGTAGGACTTGTGGTCGATCTGCTCGAACTCCTTGCCGCTCTCCAGCGACACGCAGGCGGTCAGGTCGTAGGCGGGGAACTTGTCACCGACAGTGAGCACGCGCTCTCCTTGCGGAAAGGAAGGGTCCCTTTTGGGGTCTTCCGTGGGGGTTGGACGTCTCACATCCTGGCACGGGGTGCATTGATCAGTGAAATAGCTAGACTCGGTCGAGTTGATCGAAGGTGGTTATCAGTGGTTTCCGTTCGGCGTACCAAGCAGCCGAGCCTCTCGCAGCTCAGGGCGTTCGCTGCGGTCGCCGAGCATCTGCACTTCCGCGATGCGGCAGCCGCCATCGGCATGAGCCAGCCCGCCCTCTCGGGCGCGGTTTCGGCCCTCGAAGAGGCACTCGGTGTCCAGCTCCTTGAGCGTACGACGCGGAAGGTGCTGCTCTCGCCCGCGGGGGAGCGGCTCGCGGTCCGCGCCCGGGCGGTCCTCGACGCGGTCGCCGAACTGATGGAGGAGGCCGAGGCCGCGCAGGCCCCCTTCACCGGCGTCCTCCGGCTCGGCGTGATCCCGACCGTCGCCCCCTATCTGCTGCCGACGGTGCTCCGGCTCGTCCACCACCGCTACCCCGAACTCGACCTCCAGGTCCACGAGGAGCAGACCTCCTCGCTCCTGGAGGGGCTCGCCGCCGGGCGCCTCGACCTGCTGCTGCTCGCGGTGCCGCTCGGAGTGTCCGGGGTCACCGAAGTCCCCCTCTTCGAGGAGGACTTCGTCCTGGTCACCCCACAGGACCACGAGCTGGCCGGGCGGCAGGACATCCCGCGCGAGGTGCTCAAGGAGCTCCGGCTGCTGCTCCTCGACGAAGGGCACTGCCTGCGCGACCAGGCCCTCGACATCTGCCGGGAGGCCGGCCGCACCGACGGCGCCGAGGTCACCACCACCGCCGCCGGGCTCTCCACGCTGGTCCAACTGGTCGCGGGCGGACTCGGGGTCACGCTGCTGCCCCGCACCGCCGTGACCATCGAGACCGCCCGCAACACCGCCCTCCGCACCGGCTCCTTCGACGCACCGGCCCCCTCGCGACGGATCGCCCTCGCGATGCGGACGGGAGCGGCCCGGCAGGCCGAGTTCACGGAACTGGCACGGGCCCTGCGCGGGGCGATGAAGCGGCTGCCGGTCAGACTGGCGGAGGACGGGGCCTGACCCCGTGCCCCGGGGCACGACGGGCCCGGACCCGCACGGGCCCGGACCCGCACGGGCGAAGGGTGCCGGGCCCCGTCCCGGGGACAGTGCCCGACGCCCTTCTCGTACGTGTGGACGGAGGGTTACTCCGTGCGCAGCCCGTCCGCCCGCATCAGCCGCCACAGCGCCGGCACGCTCAGCAGCGTCACGGCGGCGATCAGCCCGAGGCCGATCCCGACGACCGGCAGGAACGCCCACCAGTCCCGGACCCCCTGACCGCTCGTCTCCAGCAGCAGGCCCCCGAGACCGAGTCCGCCCACCACGGCGAGGGCCAGCCCGAGGAGGACGGGCACCGCCGTCTGCCACAGCACCGACCAGATCAGGGTCGACCGCCGGGTGCCGAAGGCGACCAGCGAGGAGAGCAGCCGCTTGCGGTCCCTGAGCTGCTCCACGGTGGTGACCAGGAGCGAAGCGGCGACCAGGAGCATCGTCAGGGTGGAACCGACGAGGATGCCGGTGCGGACGCTGGAGAAGGCCGCGTCGCGCTGGGTGTTTTCGAGGGTGCGGACCCAGGAGGTCGGATCGATGTCCGCTGCCGCGTTCCGCACCAGGTCGGCGGCGTCGGGCACGCTCGGGTCGAGCCGCACCATGATCTGTGCGTCGGGCCCGTCGAGCCGGGCCACGTCGATCGACGACGGGGTGGCGAGCACTCCGTACTGGTGGCGGCCCGTCGGGTCCGGGCGGGAGTCCACCCACCGGGCGTCGGCGGGGATCCGCCACTGCGGCGGTCGGCCCTCCGGGCGCTTCGGGGCGCTCGGGTGCGGATGCGGGTCCCGCAGGGCGACCGTGGCGCCGGGGCGGGCCGCCCGGGTGATCCAGGCGTCGTCCGGGCTGCCCTGGGCGCCGTGCGCGAGGAGCACGAAGACGTCGCCGTCCGCACAGGAGGGGAGCGTCGCGAACTCCCGGAGGGAGGCGCAGTCGCCGACCCTGAGCGAGGTCGTCGGGGCGAACTCCTCGCTCCCCCGCAGCGGTCCGGGCCGCCACGCCTGCGACTCGACGGTGCCGACCGCGCCGGCGACCCCCCGGGTCCCCGCGACGCGTTCGATCATCCGACGGGCCTCGTCACCGGTCCGGGCGTCGAGGCCGATCGCGAGCTGGGCGCGGGAGGTGTCCTCGCCCGTGTACTCCGTGAAGTCGCCCTCCATCGCCTGGAAGAGCATCTGGAGCGCGATCGCCCCGGCCGCCGCGACGACGACGCCGCTCACCGCACGGGCCGCCGTGCCGCTGCTCAGCTGGAGCCTGCGGACCGCGAGTTGCCAGGCCACCGGTCCCGCGTGCAGCCGCTTCACGCCGAACTCGACGAGCCACGGCAGGAGCGCGGTGAGGCCGATCAGGACGAGTGCGGTGCCGGTCACGACCCCCACGGCGTCGATGTCGGTCCGCGACGGCTGCACCGCGCCGACGAGGGGCGCGAGGACGGCCGCACCGGCCGCGAGGAGCAGCAGTCGCCACCACAGCCTGCGGCGGCGCGGGGTCGAGGTCCGGACGACCCCCAGGGGCTCGATCGCGACCCCGCGCAGGGCGAAGAGGGTGACCACGACGGAGGCGACCGGGACGACGGCGAGGACGAGCACGGCCAGCGTCGTCATCGGCACGACGTCGCCGGGGTAGGCGTTGACGTCCCAGAGGGTGAAGGAGCCGGCGAACTGCCGGGCCGCCGCGAAGAGCCCGGTGCCCACCAGCAGGCCGAGGAGCGCGCCCGCGAGGGACTCGCCGGCCGCGATCCGCCGGGTCATGGCGCCGTCCGCGCCGATCAGCCGGAGCGCGGCGAGCCGCCGGTCGCGCTGCTCGCCGCCGAACCGGACGGCGGTCGCGACGAAGACGAGCACCGGGAGGAGCAGGACGACGCAGGCGACGACGACGAGGAGGACCAGCAAGGCGTTCATCGGCTCCTCGGGCACCGACCAGCCGTACCGGATGCCGCGTCCGTCGTAGTTCTCCCGGTCGAGGAAGTCGACGTGCGCGACGTAGCGCAGCTCGGCCGGGCCGATGAGGCCGGCCTCGCCGATCGTCCCGACGACCCGGTAGGGGAGCCGTTCCTTGAGGAGGGCGCCTTCGGGGGAGTCGAGCAGTTCGCCGAGCGCGGGGGAGACCAGCATGCCGCCCACCGGGGGGAACGCCGTCGCGCCGGGCGGGACCGGGGGCGCCCCGCCCTCGGGGCGCAGCAGCAGCCCGCTGATCACCTCCTCCCGGTAGACGGTGGTCTGCCCGAGGTGCAGGAAGGAATCGGGACGGGGCGAGGCGACCTCGTGGCTGCCGTCGACGGCACGGACCGATTCGCGCACCTCCCGCTGGAAGAGCATGTTCGGGAACGAAGCGGCGAGGAGCAGCAGGGCCACGCCGAAGCCGACGCCGGTCGCGGTCAGCAGGGTGCGGAACAGGCCGGAGCGGCCTCCGGTGACCGCGAACCTGGCACCGAGCGCCAGGTCGCGGGCCTGGGAGCGCAGACTCATGCCGCCCGCTCCGGGGACCGTACCGCCCCGTCCCGCACGACCACCTCGCGGTCGGAGTACGCGGCGACCCGGGCCTCGTGGGTGACGAGGACGACGGCGGCGCCGGTGTCCCGGGAGGCGTCGGTGAGGAGCTGCATCACCCGCTCCCCGTTGAGGGAGTCGAGCGCGCCGGTCGGCTCGTCGGCAAAGATCACCCGGGGAGAGGTGACCAGGGCCCGGGCGACGGCGACGCGCTGGCCCTGGCCGCCGGATATGTCGCCGGGGCGCTTGCGGGCGGTGTCGTCGACCTCCAGGCGGGCCAGCCACTCGGCCGCCCTGGCCTCGGCGGCCCGGCGCTTCTCGCCGGCCAGCCGCAGCGGGAGGGCGACGTTCTCGACGCAGGTCAGCTCGGGAACGAGCTGGCCGAACTGGAAGACGAAGCCGAAGTCGGTGCGGCGCAGGGCGCTGCGCGCGCCGTCGGAGAGCGCGGTCAGTTCGCGCCCGTCGTAGTCGACGGTGCCGGCGTCGGGGCGCACGATGCCCGCCAGGCAGTGCAGCAGCGTGGACTTGCCGGAGCCGGAGGGGCCCATGACGGCGACGACCTCGCCGGCCCGGAGGGCGAAGTCGGCGTTCGCGAGCGCCGTGGTCGGGCCGTAGGCCTTGGACAGGCCGGTGGCCCGCAGGAGCGGTGCGGAGGTCATCGGCGGAGCTCCTGGGAGAGGGCGTCGAGTCGGGCCGCGGTCAGTTCCAGCCAGCGCAGGTCCGCTTCCAGGTGGAAGAGGGCGTGGTCGCAGATGAGCTGGTCGGCGAGGTCGCCGGTCCGCTTGCGGTGGGTGAGTTCGCGCATCAGGCGCAGGTGTTCGGCCCGTTGGGCGTCGAGGATCTCGGCGGCCCCGCGGCCGGTGAGCAGGGCCAGGACGACCTTGGTGTAGAGCGTGGACTGGAGGTACGGCTCGGGCTTCTCGGGGGTGGCGAGCCACCGGGCGACGTCGGTGATGCCCGCCTCGGTGATCGCGTACCGCTTCCGCTCCGGACCGCCACCGGTTTCGAGGCCGTCGACGACGACCAGTCCGTTCTTCAGGAGCCGGGACATGGTCGAGTAGACCTGGCCGTAGTGGAGCGGTCGGTCCTGGCCGAACCGCTCGTCGAAGGTGCGCTTGAGGTCGTAGCCGTGGCGCGGTCCGGACTCCAGGAGTCCGAGCAGGGTGTGACCGATGGACATGTGGCTCACTATACGCGCGATGTATACGCGTCATGTATAGATCGTCGTGCCCCGGACCCCTCCGATCCGCCCGCAAGGAGTCCCTTAAGCGGAATCACACTTTCGTGCAACCCTCGGGGCCTTTGGAGCGTCGGTTCCTCTGGGCGTGGGTGCTGATTCTCACGCCCTGAAAAGACGTGATCGGTTGTCCTTTGTCCGTCTCGTCGGTGTTAGCTTGCTGAGCTGATCCGGCGCGGACCGGGCTCAGCGCCGAGACGGTGGACACATGACGAGCGGAGCGACGGGACACATGGGCCAACCGGACAAGGGCAAGGCGAAGAAGCGCGGCATACGCCGCCTCTTCACCTGGAAGAAGCTTCTTGGCACGTTCTTCGTGTTCTGCCTGCTCGGCATGGGGGCGCTCTACGTCGTCTACCTCATGGTCCCGGTGCCGAGCGCCAACGCCGAGGCGACCATGCAGAGCAACATCTACAAGTACGCCGACGGCAAGATCCTCGCCCGCACCGGAAAGATCAACCGGGAGATCGTCGGCCTGGACGAGATCCCGGTCGAGGTCCAGAAGGCCTTCGTGGCGGCCGAGAACAAGTCCTTCTACGAGGACAACGGCGTCGACATCAAGGGCACCACCCGCGCCGCCTGGAACACCGTCACGGGCAAGGGCAAGCAGGGCGGCTCGACCATCACCCAGCAGTACGTCAAGAACTTCTACCTGAGCCAGGACCAGACGGCCACCCGCAAGCTCAAGGAAATGGTCATCGCCATCAAGGTGGACCAGCAGATGACCAAGAGCGACATCCTCGCCGGGTACATGAACACCAGCTACTACGGTCGCTCCGCCTACGGCGTCCAGGCCGCCGCCCGGTCCTACTACGGCGTCGACGCCCCCAAGCTCACCACCGCCCAGGGCGCCTACCTCGCCTCCCTGCTCCAGGCGCCCAACCAGTACGACTGGAACTCCGCGAGCACCACCGGCCGCAAGCTCGTCGAGGAGCGTTGGAACTACGTCCTCGACAACATGGTGGACGAGGGCTGGCTGTCGCCGACCGAGCGCGCCACCATGAAGTTCCCCGTCCCGCAGAAGCCCAAGCCCGCCCCCGGCATGGAGGGCCAGACCGGCTACATCGTCGAGGCCGCCAACCAGGAGCTGATGCGCCAGGGCGTCAGCGAAGAGGACATCAAGGCCGGCGGCTGGACGATCACCCTCAACATCGACGAGAAGAAGCAGAAGGCCCTCGTCAAGGCGGTCGACAAGCAGCTGGAGTCCAAGCTCGACCGCAAGGGCGACGAGAAGCAGGCCACCGTCCAGGCCGGCGCCACCTCCGTCGACCCGAAGACCGGTGCGGTCGTCGCCCTGTACGGAGGCGTCGGCGCCACCGAGCACTGGATGTCCAACGCGACCCGCCGCGACTACCAGCCGGCCTCCACCTTCAAGCCGATCGTCCTCGCCTCCGCCGTCGACAACCGCGCGGTCACCCAGGACGGCCGTCGCATCGGCATCGGCACCATCTACGATGGCGACAGCCAGCGGCCGGTCGTCGGCAGTTCCATCCCGTTCGCCCCGGAGAACGAGGACGACCGGAACTACGGGCCCATCACCGTCCAGAGGGCCACCAACAGCTCGGTCAACTCGGTCTACGCCCAGATGATCGTCGACGTTACTCCGGCCAAGACCAAGAAGACCGCCCTCGCCCTCGGCATGAAGGACGGCGTGGACTTCCCGGAGAGCCCCGCCATCTCCCTCGGCACCATGGGCGCCTCCACCATGGACATGGCCGGCGTCTACGCCACGCTCGACAACCACGGCAAGAAGGTCACCCCGACCCTGGTGAAGACCGCCAGCCACCGGGACCGCACGGTCGAGGGCGCCGAGGCGATCGGCGGTCAGGTCATCAGCCGCGAGGCCGCCGACACCGCCACCCAGGCGATGCGGGGCGTCGTGCGCAACGGCTCCGGCTTCCGCGCCGCCGGTGACTACGAAGCCGCAGGCAAGACCGGCACCTCCGAGAACAACCGCTCCGCCTGGTTCGTGGGTTACACCCCCGAACTCGTCACCGCCGTCGGCCTCTTCGGCGAGGACGAGAAGGGCAACCAGGTGACCCTCAGCAACACCATCAACTCGGGCCGCGCGAACGGCGGCGGCACCCCCGCCAAGATCTGGGGCGACTACACCACCCGCGCCCTCGGCGGCGGCTCCGACGCGAGCTTCGACCTGGAGACCGACGGCGCCGCCCCGGACGGCACCCTGCCGGAGCCCACCGCGACCTCCGAGGCCTCCGAGGAGGAGCCGACGGAGGAACCGACCACGGCCCCGCCGTCGCCGACGTCCCCGCCGACCTCGACGGCCACCACGCCGCCGCAGCCGACGGAGGACCCCGTCACCACGCCGCCGGAGCCCACCCAGGAGCCCACGGCCTCCGAGGAGCCGTCCCCGCCGCCGTCGATCGAGCCGCCGGACGTCCTCGACCCCATCCAGGGCGGCAGCAGCACCCGCCCGCCGCGTTGACCACGTGCTGAGGGCCGGCCCCCCCGGGGGGGGGCCGGCCCTCAGCACGTTCGGCGCGTCCGCTTCCGCAGTGCTCAGGTGCGGGTGGCCAGCTCGAACCAGACCACCTTGCCGCCCGAAAGACGGGTCGCCCCCCACCGCCGGGCCAGCCGGTTCACCAGGAAGAGCCCGCGCCCGCCCTCGTCCGTGTCGCGGGCCCGCCGCTGCCGGGGCAGCTGCGGGGAGTCGTCCCCGACCTCGCACCGCAGCACGTCGGTCCGCAGCAGCCGCAGCGTCACCGGCCGCTCCGCGTACCGCACGGCGTTCGTGACGACCTCGCTGACCAGCAGCTCGACCGAGTCGGTCAGCTCCTCCAGGTCCCAGCGGGCCAGCGCCCGCCGGGCGAGCCGCCGGGCCCGACCGGGAGCCGCGTCCTCCGGTTCCAGGAACCAGTAGGCGACGTCGCTCGGCGCGATCCCGTCGAAGCGGGCCGCGAGCAGCGCGATGTCATCGTCCCGGTCGCCCGGACCCAGCATGTCGAGGACGTCGTCACAGAGCGCCTCCAAGGGCGGCGAGTGGTCCGGGCCGGTCAACTGCGCGGTCGCCACCAGGCGCTCCCGCAACTGCTCGATCCCGGTCCACACGTCCCGCAGCCGGGACTCGACGAGGCCGTCCGTGTAGAGGAGCAGCGTGGCGCCGGCCGGGGCGTCCAGCTCGACCGCCTCGAAGTCCACCCCACCGACCCCGATCGGGGCGCCGGGCGGCACCCGCAGCACCTCGGCCCGGCCGCCCAGGTGCAGCAGTATCGGCGGCGGATGGCCCGCGTTGGCCACGGTGATCCGGTGCGAGACCGGGTCGTACACCGCGTACATGCAGGTCGCCATCCGGTTCTCGCCGAGCCGCTGCGCCTGCTCGTCCAGGTGGTGCAGCACCTCCTGCGGCGGCAGGTCCAGCCCGGCCAGGGTCTGCGCGGTGGTGCGCAGCTGCCCCATGATCGCGGCCGAGGTCATGGAGTGGCCCATGACGTCGCCGACGACCAGGGCGACCCGGCTGCCGGGCAGTGGGATCGCGTCGTACCAGTCGCCGCCGACCCGGGCCGTCTCGGCCGCCGGCAGGTAGCGCGAGGCGAGCCTGACGCCGGTCGGCTGCGGCAGCGAGTCCGGCAGCATGGTCCGCTGGAGTTCGTCCGCGATGTACGCCTCGCGGCCGTACAGCACGGCCTTGTCGATGCCGAGCGCGGTGTGCGTCGCCAGTTGGGCGGCGACGAGCAGGTCGTTCGGCTCGAAGCCGGCCCGCTCGGGGCGGCGCAGGAACACCGCGGCACCGATCACCCGGCGCCGGCCGCGCAGCGGCGCGAGGACCGCGCGCAGCCCGCCGGGCAGCGGGTGCTCCGGACCGAGCAGTTCGGTCAGCGCCGTCCGGGCCGCCGCGGAGTCGCCGAAGACCGGCCGCACCCCGCGCAGCACTTCGGCGAGCGCCCCGCCGTTCCGCACCTCGCAGAGTTCGGCTGCGGGGGTCGGTTCCGGATTGGGGACGAGGACGAGCTCCTCGCTGTCCGCTTCGCTTAACCGGAGCCGGTCGGTGCGGCGCAGCCGCAGGACGAACGGCGCCACCGGCCGCTCGTCACCCACCGGGAGCGGGTCGCGGAGGTAGACCAGGATCTCGTCGGAGAAGGTCGGCACGGTGGCCCGGCACAGGCCGAGGACGATCTCGTCGAGGTCGATGCCGCGGGCGATGCGCCGGGTCGCGGCGCCGACGAACCTCAGTCGGTCGCCCTCCCGCCGCGCGGCGATGTCCCCGCTCCGCGCCCCGCCGCCGGGAGGCTGCGGCGAAACGGCGACGGCGACCGCCCCGGGACGGCCGGTGCCGCCCGCCCCGGTGGGCGGTGCGGGAGCGCCCGCACCCGAGGGCGCGGCGGGTGCTTGGCCCCCCGGCCCGCTCTGCTGTGCGGGCACGTCGGAGGGCAGGCCGGCCGCCGCCTCCTGGCGAGGGCGCGCGCGTTCCTGCGGTCGCGCAGCCAGGGGCTGTCGGCCTTCGTGGGAGGTGGGATGCTCCGTCACGCGTGGGATTCCGTCCGTCCGGGCCGGTGGTGCGATGCACTCGCTCTTCTCGCCGATGCCGCGCCTTCGGCGGGGGTAAACCCCTCGGATGCAACGGATGTGGACGTTCCGCGAACGGCGGCAGCGGCAGGGGGCGGAACATCCGGGCGCACGTCCGGCACTGTTCTCCCCCTCGTGGATGACTTCTGGTCAGGTCCTGTGTCTTGTTGGCTCTTTGACGTGCTGTCTCATCGATCTGACGTGGTGTCCGGTTCGTCTCTGCCGTGCGGAGGACGATCCTACGTTTGCACCCCGGGGGCGCTTCAAGGGTCTCACGACGCCGTGTGCGCCGGGGTGCGGTCCCAGTCCGCGGGTAGCTCGGGAACCCGCCACCGAGGATCGGGCCGCCAGTCCTCCCAGCCGTCCGCGAAGGGCGCCCCCCACTCCTCGATCCGCTCCACCGCCAGCCGCCCCGCGGCCCGTACCCGGGCGGCTTGCGCCGCGCCCATCAGACCGGAGCGCTGGGCCTGCGCGAACTCGTCCTCGTCGCGCCACAACCAGCTGCGGTCGGGGTAGACGGAGATGTCGAGGAAGTGGTCCTCGGAGTCGAGGCCGCCGGACCACCGGACGCGCGGCTCCTCCAGGTTCACGTACCAGCTGCGGAAGCGCCAGCCGCGCTCCCAGAACAGCCACACCGACCACGGGTCGCCGGGTCGGGCCAGCTTGAGCACCCCGCTTCCCGCCCAGCGGGTGCGCTCGGTGGTCCGCGGGGCCGTGTAGCGGGTGGCGAGCGGCTCGTCGTGGACGGAGGTGCCGTCGGCGAGCACGGGGCGGACGCACTCGGTGCCGGGCGCCATCCAGACCGCGATCAGCTCGGGGGTGTCCTGCACGACGGTCACCGGTCGGCAGATGTGCACCGCTCCGGTGCCGTTGCCGCGGTAGCGCCAGAGGATGTGATCCCCCGGCGCCCAGTGCTGGAAGTCGCCCGATCCTGTCATGCGCAGATCTTAGGGGCGCGTTCCCGCCACTGCTGCGTCACGGGTCACGGATGAGTCAGGGACCGTTCCCGGCCACGGGCCACCCCACGGGCCACCCCACGGGGCCGCCTCGCTGGGCCACCCCGCTCGGGCAGCCCTCCGTCCGCTGTGGCTTCCCGCCCGCGGGCGGCCCCACCCGGGCGGCCCCGCTCAGGGGCGCGTCATCCGCAGCACGTCCAGCGCCTCGTCCAACTGCTCGACCGTGAGGTCGCCCCGCTCGACGTAACCGGACTCCAGCACCACCTCGCGGATGGTCTTCCGCTCGGCGAGGGACCTCTTCGCGACCTTGGCCGCCTCCTCGTAGCCGAGGTACCCGTTCAGCGGGGTGACCACGGAGGGGGAGGACTCGGCGTACTCGCGGGCGCGCTCCGCGTTGGCGGTGATCCCGTCGATCGTCCGGTCGGCCAGCAGCCGGGAGGCGTTGGCGAGCAGCCGTACGGACTCCAGCAGGTTCTTGGCCATCACCGGCAGCATCACGTTGAGCTCGAAGTTCCCGGCCGCGCCCGCCACCGCCACGGTGGTGTCGTTTCCGGTCACCTGGGCGGCGACCATGAGGACCGCCTCGGGGATCACCGGGTTCACCTTGCCCGGCATGATCGAAGAGCCGGGCTGGAGGTCGGGGAGGTTGATCTCGGCGAGGCCGGTGCGCGGGCCGCTGGCCATCCAGCGCAGGTCGTTGGCGATTTTGGTGAGACCGACGGCAATGGTCCTGAGCTGTCCGGACGTCTCCACCAGGGCGTCCCTGGCGCCCTGTGCCTCGAAGTGGTCCCGGGCCTCGGACAGCGGTAGCCCGGTGGTGCGGGCGACCTCCTCGATGACGGCCGCGGAGAAGCCGGTCGGGGTGTTGATGCCGGTGCCCACCGCCGTACCGCCCAGGGGGAGTTCGGCGAGCCGCGGGAGTGCGGAACGCAGTCGCTCCACGCCGTACCTGACCTGGGCCGCATAGCCGCCGAACTCCTGGCCGAGGGTGACCGGGGTCGCGTCCATGAGGTGGGTGCGACCGGACTTCACCACCCGTGCGAATTCGGCCGATTTTCGCTCCAGGGCGGTGGCCAGGTGGTCGAGCGCGGGGATCAGGTCGCGGGTGACGGCGGCGGTGGCCGCGATGTGGATGGAGGAGGGGAAGACGTCGTTCGAGGACTGGGAGGCGTTGACGTGGTCGTTGGGGTGGACCTCACGCCCCTCGGGGAGCCGCTCGGTGGCGAGCGTGGCGATCACCTCGTTGGCGTTCATGTTGGACGAGGTGCCCGACCCGGTCTGGAAGACGTCCACCGGGAAGTGTGCGTCCCAGCGCCCCTCGGCCACCTCGTCCGCGGCGGAGGCGATCGCTTCCGCGCGGTCCTCCTCGATCACGCCGAGCGAGGCGTTGACCTTGGCCGCCGCGGCCTTGATCCGGCCCAGGGCCTCGATGTGGGCGCGCTCCAGCCGCTGGCCCGAGATCGGGAAGTTCTCCACGGCCCGCTGGGTCTGGGCCCGCCACTTGGCGTGGGCGGGGACCCGCACCTCCCCCATGGAGTCGTGCTCGATGCGGTGTCCGTCGTCCTTGTTCATGGGGTCGACCTCCTGGCCGTGTCCGTCGGGGTCCCTCGAACCCCCCCGAAAAAGATGAGCACTTGTCTTGTTCGATGTATTCCCAAGGCGCTTACCGGCCAGTAAAAACCGTGGGTAACCCCACTTCCAGGAGGCGCAATGCAGCGCACCAGGTACAGACTCCGCTGGCCCGTCGCCGCCCTTGCCGCAGCCGCAGCGGCTCTCGGCAGCATGACCGCCGCGGCCCCCGCCGGCGCGGTCGACACGAGCGCCGCGGCCGGAATCACCTCCGTGCCGCTCCCTCCCGAGCTGGAGGCGGTCCGGGCCGCCGAGGCCACGAAGATCTACGGCAGCCCCGAGGAACGCCCGCTCGCCGAGCGCAAGACCGGTCTGATCTCGCTCGGCGACAGCGAGATCTCCGGAGAGGGGGTCGGCACCTACGAGTCCCCCACCAACGGGCCCACCAACTGGTGCCACCGCTCCCCGGACTCCGCCATCCACCGCACCGGGATCCCCGCGGACCTCACCTTCAACGTGGCCTGCTCCGGCGCGTACACCGGCAACATCCGGATCGGCGGCTCGAAGCAGTACGCCGACGAGCTCGTCCAGAGCGACAACCTCGCCGTCAAGGCCCGCAACACCCGCATCAAGATGGTCCTGCTCGTCGCCGGTGCCAACGACGACCTGCAGTTCGGTCCGGTCATGACCGACTGCGTCCAGCGCTACGTGCTCAGCCAGGGCACCTGCGAGCCGAAGTACGCCCCCGGCTGGCAGGCCCGCGTCGACGGCCTCGTCCCCAAGGTCGAGCAGACCGTCCGCGACCTCAAGACCGTCATGCGCGACGCCGGGTACGCCGACGGCGACTACAAGCTCGTCGTCATGGGCTACCCCAGCCCGATCGGCCCGGACTTCCGGGACAACCCGAACTTCCCCGGCAAGCTCGTCTGCGGCGGCATGGGCTACGACTCCGACACCGCGTGGGGCCGCAACACGGCCGTCCCCGCCTTCGAGCGCGGCATGCGCCGGGCCGCCGCCGAGACCGGGGCCGTCTACCTGGACAACTCGCGCCTCTTCCACGGCCACGAGGTCTGCATGGAGGACACCTGGGCCCGGGGCCTCTACGTCGACCTCTCCAAGCCCGGCGGCCTCGACGAGAACTCCGTGCGCCAGTCCTTCCACCCCAACAAGAAGGGCCACGCGGCCTTCGCGTCCTGCCTGACCCAGATCTACGCCTCCGGCCTGCGCGAGGCGAGCTGCGCCGACGTCGACTCCTCCGGCACGCCGACGCTCTTCCCGCTCGCCTGGGACGACGCCTACCAGCCGCTGAGGAACCGGGCGACCGGCAACTGTGCGGACGTGGCGGCGGCCGAGTCGGCCAACGGCACCGGGGTGCTCGGTTGGGACTGCCACGGCGGCCGGAACCAGGGTTGGTGGCACGACCCCGCCCGGCAGACCATCCACACCGAGCTCACCCAGGACCGCTGCCTGGACGTCCCCGCGTCCTCGTACCAGGCGGGCAAGGCGCTCCTCGTCTGGAACTGCCACGGCGGCACCAACCAGAAGTTCGTCCGTGACGGCGCCACGATCCGGCCCGCCGCCGCGACCGGGCTCTGCCTCACCCAGGGGGCGGCGAAGGAGCCGATCCGGCTCCAGAACTGCAACGGCTCCGCGAACCAGGAGTTCGTGTAGCCCCTACCCCCACAAGCGCCGTGGCCCCCTGTCCGGTGCGGGACGGGGGGCCACGGCTCCGCCCGGGAGGACTCCGCGCCCGCCACCGGGCCCCGGGCCGCCACTCCCGTGCGGAAGCGGTTCCTCAGCGGGGCTTCACCGTGGTGCGGGCCAGTTCGTAGGCCGGGAGCATCTCCCGGTGCTCCTCGGTGTCGAACCCGCCGAGGTGCACGATGACGGTCCCGGCCGGGACGGCGACGGCAAAGGCCCGTTCTTCCTTGGGCCAGTCCATCAGGTCGTTGTGGACGGTGTACGTCACTTCGACCACGGGCACCGCACCCGCCCCGGTCTCCCGGTAGGAGACGTCCGTGCTCTTCGCCTCCGCCCGGACGAAGCCTTCGAGGGCCGCGCGAGCCGGCTCCGTCCCGCTCGTCCACACGCGCAGGTAGCCGATGTGCCCGGCCGGTTTGGCGTCCACCTCGCAGCGGACGACCGCGGGGCCCTGGTGGGTGAGCTCGGCCAACTCCGGGTCCTCCGGGTCCTTGACCGCCTTCGGCAGCCAGCCCTCCGCGAGGGCGAAGGACACGGGCAGCGCACAGGCGGAACCCGGACCGCCCAGGGTCGTGGACGCCTCCGCCCCGCCGGCTGCTTCCCGCGTCGTCGAGGTGCCGCCCGGAGCGGGGGCCCCGGGCCGCGGGGTGGTTCCGCAGGCGGTCAGCAGCAGCCCGGCCGCCACCAGGGCGGCGGGGGCGGTCGTGCGCGGGGCGCGTGTTCCTTCTCGCATGACGCCATGATCCCCGACCCGGATGCGCGGGACGCGGCCGGGCGGGCGAACCCGTGACGACCGTCGGACGGGGTGAACCGGGCCGGGGCGTCCCACGGGGGCGGGACGTGGTCCGCGGCTTCGGGAGGGCCGGAGTCCGCGGCGTCGGCGCCCGGCTCAGGACAGCTTGCCGCCGTAGTCCGGGAGCTTGAAGGTGCGCTCGGCGTGACCGCCGACGAGGTCGGACGTGTTGTTGCCGATGTTCGCGATGATCGTGTAGCCCTTCGCCTCGATCTCGGCGCGCTTCTCGGTCTTGTACGCGCTCACCTCGCCGAACAGGTCGGGCAGCGAGCGCACGTACAACCCGTCGACCGGGTATCCGGCCCTCTTCAGGTTCCAGTCCGTCAGGGAGTAGATGATGCCCGGGCGGGCGGTCACGAAGAAGACGGCCACCCCGCGCGCATGGGCGTCCCGGACGAGGTCCCGGACGTCCGCGATGGCCGGGGTCGGCAGCTCCCAGAAGGGGTGGAAGTCCGTCTCCAGGGAGCTGTTGTCGATGTCGAGGACGAGGGCCTGCTTCTCGCGGCCGGCCTCCTCGGCGCGGGCCTCGACGTAGGGGCGGGCCTCGGCGACGACGGCCGCCACGTCACGGCGCCAGGTCGTGTAGTCGACGTCCGCGAACGCGGCGGCCGAGGTCAGGTGCGCGTCGGGGGAGGAGGCGGATGCGGCCGGCGCGGGACCGACGACGAGCAGCGCCGTCAGGCCGAGGACGGCAGAGGTGGCGGCGGTGGCCTTGGTGGAGGACATGGGGGGCTCCCGAGTGGTCGACCGGCTCAGTGGTTGACATGCTCGCGCCCCATACTGGCCAGTAGGCGACGGGAAGGCTACCGGTCGGTAGCGGATTTCTGAGCGGAGATCGACACGGCGGAACCGCGACGCCCCCGTTCCCTCGGGGGCACGGGGGCGTCGCGGGCCCCGCACGGACCTCGTGGGAGCCGCACGGGATCCGGGCCCCTCAAGGGGGCCCGCAGGATCAGGCGAGACCGGGGCCGCGCACCGGGATGTGCGTGAAGGTGGGCTCGGGCGCAGGGTTCTGGAAGAAGTCGTTCCCCTTGTCGTCGACGACGATGAAGGCCGGGAAGTCCTCGACCTCGATCTTCCAGACCGCCTCCATGCCGAGCTCCTCGTACTCGACGACCTCGACCTTCTTGATGCAGTCCTGGGCGAGGCGCGCCGCCGGGCCGCCGATCGAGCCGAGGTAGAAGCCGCCGTGCGCGCCGCAGGCGTCCGTGACCTGCTTGCTCCGGTTGCCCTTCGCCAGCATGACCTTCGAGCCGCCCGCCGCCTGGAACTGCTCCACGTACGAGTCCATGCGGCCGGCCGTCGTCGGGCCGAAGGAGCCGGAGGCGTAACCCTCGGGGGTCTTCGCCGGGCCCGCGTAGTAGACCGGGTGGTCCTTCAGGTACCGGGGCATCTCCTCGCCCGCGTCCAGGCGCTCCTTGATCTTGGCGTGCGCGATGTCGCGCGCCACGACCAGCGGGCCGCTGAGCGACAGCCGGGTCTTCACCGGGTACTTGGTCAGCTCGGCGAGGATCTCGTCCATCGGCTGGTTGAGGTCGATCTTCACGACCTCCCCGGCCTCCAGGTGCGCGTCCTCGGTCTCCGGCAGGAAGCGCGCCGGGTCGGTCTCCAACTGCTCCAGGAAGACGCCCTCGGCAGTGATCTTGGCGACCGCCTGGCGGTCGGCCGAGCAGGACACGGCGATGGCGACGGGCAGCGAGGCGCCGTGGCGGGGGAGGCGGACGACGCGGACGTCGTGGCAGAAGTACTTGCCGCCGAACTGCGCGCCGATGCCGATCTTCTGCGTGAGCTCGAAGACCTTCTCCTCCAGCTCCTTGTCGCGGAAGCCGTGGCCGGTCTCGGCCGAGCCCTCGGCGGGCAGCTCGTCCAGGTAGTGCGCGGAGGCGTACTTCGCGGTCTTGAGCGCGAACTCGGCGCTGGTGCCGCCGACGACGATCGCCAGGTGGTACGGCGGGCACGCGGCCGTGCCGAGCGAGCGGATCTTCTCCTCCAGGAACTTCATCATGGAGGCCTCGTTCAGAACCGCCTTGGTCTCCTGGTAGAGGAAGGACTTGTTCGCCGAGCCGCCGCCCTTGGCCATGAAGAGGAACTTGTACGCGCCGCCGTCGGTCGCGTACAGCTCGATCTGCGCGGGCAGGTTCGAGCCGGTGTTCTTCTCCTCCCACATGGTGACCGGGGCCATCTGCGAGTAGCGCAGGTTCAGCTTGGTGTACGCGTCGTAGATGCCCTGCGACAGGGCCTTCTCGTCCTCGCCCCGGGTGAGGACGTTCTGGCCGCGCTTGCCCATGACGATCGCGGTGCCGGTGTCCTGGCACATGGGGAGCACGCCGGCGGCGGCGATGTTCGCGTTCTTCAGCAGGTCGAGCGCGACGAACTTGTCGTTGCTCGACGCCTCCGGGTCGTCGATGATCCGGCGCAGCTGGGCCAGGTGCGCCGGGCGCAGGAAGTGCTGGATGTCGTGGATGGCCTCGGCGGCCAGCGCCCGCAGCGCCTCCGGCTCCACCGTGAGGAACGTACGCCCGTCGGCCTCGAAGGTGGAGACGCCTTCGGAGGTCACCAGGCGGTAGGGCGTGGTGTCCTCTCCCAGGGGGAGCAGATCGGAGTACGCAAACTCAGGCATGACGGCGGCCATTCCTCACTCGGCAGACAGCGGCGTCGCCTCCGTTGGCGGCGCGTCCTCCAGCGTAAGACGCGCGCGCGGCCCCGATCCTGTGAGGTAAGGCTCACTGGGGGGCGGCACCCCGCCGGAACGGAGTGTTTCCACGGGTCGGGCCGGTGTGTCGTCGGGGCGCCGGCCCGGTGTGCCGTCGGGGGCGGACGGGGACGTGCGCGCCGGTGTCGTGCGACGGTGCGCTGCGGCCGGGTGCGTGGCGGCCGGGTGTGCAGTGCGCGGACGGCGGGGCTCGGTCCGCGCCGCGCCCGACCCGGTGGCCGTCCCCGGGCGGGGGCCGTGGGGGGCACGGGACCCGTCGTGAGGGCCAAGGCCCCGGTGGCGCGGGCGCGTTCGGGAGCGGGCGCTCCTCCCGTGCCCCGTCCTCCTTCTGTCCTCCTCCGTCCTTCCTCGTCCGCCCCGGTCCCGTCCCCTAGGGGACGGGACCGGGGATCTCCCCCTGGTCGCGATCTATCGCGTTTCGCTAGGCTGGCTCCGTGGACCTCGAAAAGCAGCCCGAACCCGAGAAGAAGCCGCAGCGGTCGGCGGCCCCCGCCGAGCCCGCCTTCGCCGATCCGCAGGGCTCGCTGCGGGCCTCGGACGCGGACCGGGACCGGATCGCGGACATTCTCAGGGACGCCCTGGCGGAGGGGCGGCTCGACGCGGAAGAGCACTCGGACCGGATCGACGCGGTCTACCGGGCCAAGACCGTGGGGGAGTTGGAGCCGATCGTCCGCGACCTGCCGGGCGCCCGCACCCCTCACGAGCCCGAGCCCGTCTTCAGGAGCGAGCCGGGTCTTCCCGAGGGGCCCGCGGACAACCTCGTCGCGATCTTCTCCAGCACCACCCGCAAGGGGCGGTGGCGGGTGGGCCGCCGGACGAACGCCTTCGCGCTCTTCGGGAGCATCGAGGTGGACCTGACCGAGGCGATCTTCGCCCAGCAGCTCACCACCATCAACGCCACCTCCATCTTCGGCAGCGTCGAGATCCGGGTCCCGGAGAACATCAGTCTGCGCGGCAGCGGCAGCGGCATCTTCGGCAACTTCGAGGTCGTGACCCTGGAGGGGGTCGACCCGCAGGCTCCGCTCGTCGTCATCAACGGCTACTCGGTCTTCGGGAACGTCGAAGCGAGACCCAAGCGCGGCAAGTGGATCACCGACATCCAGGACAAGCTCAAGAAGCGTTCCGGGGACTGACCCCGGCCCCTCGGAGACGGAGCCCCCCGCACCGGTGCCGATGTCATCTCGGCTTGCAGCGGCGGGCGTTGGGCGCAACGCGGGCTCCGGTGCATCGAGGGGACGCGTCCGGGGGCATCGGTTGACCGTCGGGTGGTGACCGGAATTCGTCCCCGGGGCTCCGCAGTGCGGAACGGAACGGCACGCAGTGCATAGGCGCGCGCACAGCGGGTAGGGCTGGGGCATCGCCGCTCGCTCGCGAAGCCGTCGTCAGGAGTAGACCGTGCTGCAACTGCCGCATCAGCCCCTCCAGGTCGCTGCCGTGCCCCCTCAGCGCGCCCCTGCCCGGGAGGACGAGGCCGGTCCTTGGCATGCGGAGGCGGTGTGCCGCCGGGACGAGGCCGGACTCTTCTTCGCGCCTTCCAAGGAGCCGACCGCCGCGCGGCTCGCCCGCGAGGAGGCGGCCAAGCGGGTCTGTGCGCGCTGCCCGGTGATGGTCGAGTGCCGCGAGCACGCACTGCTCCAGCCCGAGCCGTACGGAGTGTGGGGCGGGCTCACGGCCGCGGAGCGCCGCGTCGTCCTCGCCCGGCGGCGGCGGCGTGAGGTGGAGCTGCGGAAGGCCGCCGCGACCGAGCGGGTCGCCCAGGCGGGCTGACGGGATCGCGGGGCCTTCTCCGGCCGGTGCAGTTGCTTGAAGGCGGTGACGGGGTCGGGGACGGCTTGAGCACGGGTCTTCCCGTCCGCCGAAGCCCGGTCGTGCTCGGCTGTCGCCGCGTCGATCAGCCCGGCGGTGAACACCTCCATCAAGATCCCGATCCGCACCCGTTCCCCGATACGGCCCTGCCCCTCCACACGAGGTCAACAGCACTTGACGCCCTGGGGGCACGGGCGCATCGGGGCGGTCGCTCCTTGGCCCTAGCCGGTGTCGAGCGCTGAGACGACGCCCTCAAGGATCCCGACGAACTCCTCCACCGGGATCTCCGCCACGAAGACCGCGCCCGCATCCTCAGGATGGTCGAGCAGGTGTTCCTGACGCCAGAACTCCAGCGTGATCACCAAACGGTTCTCTTCACGAAACAGGTGTGTCGTCACGTTGTCGGTGGTGGGCCCCCACAGCAGGGTTCGGAACCGGCTACGCAGCCCGTAGTCGGCCTCGGTCTCATCGTCACCGCCCGCACGGTGCATGAGGCGCCGGTGCGTGGCTTCGGCAGACATGCCGGTGAACGGCATGGGGGAGCCTTCGCCCGATCGCAGCCAGGCGGCCGTGTCCAGCACGTCGCGGCGGAACTGCGGGACGTACGCCATGTTGTCGTCACAGGTCAGCCACTTGCCAGCGGCCCAGAGATCCACGCGGCGCAGCCGGCCCTGCTCGCCGACCTCGGCGGCGAACCTGAGCTTGTCTCCCAGAACCACGTTCACGTCGGTGACCGTCGCAGGTTCGGTCCTTCACGCACAACCGAATACCCCGGCAGCATCCGTTCGCATGTCATGCGGGGCGCACCGCCGCCTGTTCCGTGCGCAAAGCCGCGTGACGCGAACAGCCGGAGCAACTGCATGGGCCGCAGCCGGGCCCCCCGGCCCGTACGAGGAGGGGCGCCCCCACCGCACATGGGGGCGCCCCTCTTCGTGCCGTCCGTCCGCGCCTCGGCGCCGTCCGGACCGGCGGGCTACTTCGCCCGGTCGAAGTCGATCGCGCTGTAGGCGCGCAGCTTCGAGAGCCGGTGGGTCGAGTCGATCTGGCGGATCGTCCCGGACTTCGAGCGCATGACCAGCGACTGGGTGGTCGCGGTCTCGGCGCGGTAGCGCACCCCGCGCAGCAGCTCGCCGTCGGTGATGCCGGTGGCGACGAAGAACACGTTCTCGCCGCTGACCAGGTCGTTCGTGGAGAGCACCCGGTCCAGGTCGTGGCCGGCGTCCAGGGCCTTCTGGCGCTCGGCGTCGTCCTTCGGCCACAGCTTGCCCTGGATCACGCCGCCGAGGCACTTGATGGCGCAGGCGGAGATGATGCCCTCGGGGGTGCCGCCGATGCCCATCAGCAGGTCGACGCCGGTGCCCTCGCGGACCGCCATGATCGAGCCGGCGACGTCGCCGTCCGAGATGAACTTGATCCGGGCGCCGGTCTCGCGGATCTCCTTGACGATGCCCTCGTGGCGGGGGCGGTCCAGGATGACGACCGTGATGTCCTCGGGCGAGGAGTTCTTCGCCTTGGCGACCCGGCGGATGTTGACCGAGACGGGCGCGTTGATGTCGACGAAGTCGGCGGCCTCGGGGCCGGTGACCAGCTTGTCCATGTAGAAGACGGCGGACGGGTCGAACATGGTGCCGCGATCGGCGGCGGCCAGGACGGCGATCGCGTTCGGCATGCCCTTGGCGTTCAGCGTGGTGCCGTCGATCGGGTCGACCGCGATGTCGACCTCGGCGCCGGTGCCGTCGCCGACCCGCTCGCCGTTGAAGAGCATCGGGGCTTCGTCCTTCTCGCCCTCGCCGATGACGACGACGCCGTTCATCGAGACGGTGGAGATCAGGGTCCGCATGGCGTTGACCGCCGCGCCGTCCGCGCCGATCTTGTCCCCGCGGCCGACCCAGCGACCGGCGGCCATGGCGGCTGCCTCGGTGACACGGACCAGCTCAAGGGCGAGGTTGCGGTCGGGGGCCTCGGGAGAAACGACAAGCTCGGGCGGAAGGTGGTGGTGCTCGGTCATCGGAACGCACCTTTCTGTACGGCGACGGCCGGAAAAAAGAGGGTGCTGCGACTCTATCGGTAGGTCGACAAAATGAGCAGAGGGGCCCACGTATGAGCACGGCACCGTGATGCGACCATGGTGGGCGTGGCAGGTATGCGAGGCAGGCAGACGGTACGCGGGATGTTCCAGTCCCTCGGTGTGATCATGGTCGCCGCGGGCGTGATGTATCTCTTCGTCCCGCACGACGAGGACGCGGCCCCGGTCCAGGCGAAGGACTACCGGGTGGAGCTCCTCACGGCGCAGCGGGCGGCTCCCTATCCGGTGCTGGCCCCGGAGGGGCTCGGCGACGACTGGAAGGCGACGGTCGTCTCGTACCGGCGCGAGGACGGCGACGCCTGGCAGCTCGGCTTCCTCTCCCCGGACACCCAGTACGTGGCCGTCCACCAGTCGACGGCGGAGCCGGGGAAGTTCGTGCCCCGGGTCACCCAGAAGGCGAAGGACACCGGGAAGACCGAAACGGTGGCCGGCCAGGAGTGGCAGCGCTGGGAGGGGCCGAAGTACGACGCGCTCGTGCGCACCGACGGCGGTGCGACGACGGTGGTGACCGGCACGGCCTCGTTCGAGCAGCTGGCCGAGATGGCGGGCTCCCTCCGGTCCGAGGCGCCGCCGAAGGCCTGAGCGGTTCCGAAGGCCCGGGCGGTTCCGGCGGGCCGCAGACATGCGGGAGGGGCCCCGCACTCCTCCTTGGAGTGCGGGGCCCCTCCCGTGCGCCGTCGGGCTCAGACGGTGGTGACGACCTCGTCGTAGGACAGGCGCGGGGAGCGCGGGAACCAGGCGTCCTCGCCCGGCTTGCCGATGTTGACGACCATCAGCGGGGTGTGGTCGGCGTCCAGGAACTCCTTCTGGAGGCCGGCGAAGTCCACGCCGGTCATCGGGCCGGCGGCCAGGCCGGCGGCGCGGACGCCCACGATGAAGTACGCGGCCTGGAGGGCGGCGTTCAGCAGCGCGGAGCCCTCGCGGACCGGGCGCTCGGAGAAGAACATGTCCTTCGCCTGCGGGAAGTGCGGGAGCAGGGCCGGGAGCTCCTCGTGGAACTCGTTGTCGGCGGAGAGGATCGCGACCAGCGGGGCGGCGGAGGTCTTGGCCTGGTTGCCCTCGGCCATGTGCTTCACCAGGCGCTCGCGGGCCTCGGGGGAGCGGACCAGGGTGATGCGCAGCGGGGTCTGGTTGAAGGCGGTCGGGCCGTACTTCACCAGGTCGTAGATCGCCTGGACCTGCTCGTCGGTCACCGGCTCGTCGGTGAACGTGTTGGCGGTGCGGGCCTCGCGGAAGAGGAGGTCCTGGGCTGCGGGGTCAAGGGCGAGGGACATGCTGCGTACCTTCCGGACTGCAAGGGGGGGCTCGCTCGTAAGGGGTGCGAGCGATGACTCGACGGTACGCCCTTGATTGATGAAAATTCAACAAATCTATCCGGATAGTGATCCGCTTCACTCGAAAGTGTAGCGCCGGCCGCTACCCCTCCCCGTCCTCGCCCTCCTGCTCCGCCGCCAGCACGGCATCGAGCCGGGCCCGCGCCCCCTCCAGACGCTCCCGGCACACCTTCGCCAACTCCTCGCCGCGCTCCCAGAGCGCCAGGGACTCCTCCAGGGTCGTCCCGCCGGCCTCCAGGCGCCGTACGACCTCGATCAGCTCGTCCCGCGCCTGCTCGTACCCGAGGGCCGCCTCTTCCGTGCCCGTACCCGCTGCCATGAGCCGCTCCATCCTCCGCATCCGATTTCCTGTCGTGACGTCCCGCCCCGGACCGCTCAGACCGGGTCGTCCGTGCGCCGCACGGCGAACTCGCCCTCGGCCACCCGGGCCCGCAGCTCCTCGCCTGCCGCAACCTCCCCGGGGGAGCGGACCACCGTCCCGTCCGCCCGCTGGAGCACCGCGTACCCCCGCTCCATCGTCGCGGCGGGCGACAGAGCCCTGACCCGCGCCCGGGTGTGCGACAGCTCGGAATCCGCCCGGTCCAGCAAGTGCCCGAGGACCCGGCGGCTCCGGGCGAGGAGCGCCACCAGCTCCTCCTCGCGGACCTCGACCATCCGCTGCGGATGCTCCATGACCGGTCGTGCGAGCGCGTGCGCGAGGCCGCGCTCCTCCCGGTCCAGCAGCCCCTGCACGGTCCGCAGGGCCCGGTCCCGCAATCCGCGCACCCGCTCCAGCTCCTCGCCGACGTCCGGAACGACCTTCTTGGCCGCGTCCGTCGGCGTCGAGGCGCGCAGATCGGCCACCAGGTCGAGCAGCGGCGAGTCCGGCTCGTGCCCGATCGCCGAAACCACCGGCGTGCGGCACCCGGCCACCGTCCGGACGAGCTGCTCGTCCGAGAACGGCAGCAGGTCCTCGACGCTGCCGCCGCCCCGGGCGACGATGATCACGTCCACGTCTCCGTGCGCGTCCAGCTCCTGGAGCGCCCCGACGACCTGGGGGACCGCCTTCACCCCCTGCACCGCCACGTTCCGCACCTCGAAGCGGACGGCGGGCCAGCGCCGGCGCGCATTCTCCAGGACGTCCCGCTCGGCCGCCGACGCCCGGCCGCAGATCAGGCCGATGCACTGCGGCAGGAACGGGAGCCGCTTCTTCCGGTCACGGGCGAACAGCCCCTCGGTGGCCAGGCCCCGCTTCAGCTGCTCCAGCCGGGCGAGCAGCTCGCCGATCCCGACCGGCTTGATCTCCACCGCCCGCAGCGACAGCTGCCCGCGCGGCGCGTACCACTCCGGCTTGGCGTGCACCACGACCCGGGCGCCCTCCGAGACGACGTCCGCGACCGCGTCGAAGACCTTGCGGTAGCAGGTGACGCCGATGGAGACGTCGTGGGAGGGGTCCCGCAGCGTCAGGAAGACGACCCCGGCGCCCGGACGCCGGGACAACTGCGTGATCTGCCCCTCCACCCAGATCGCCCCGAGCCGATCGATCCACCCCCCGATCAGGCGGGAGACCTCACCGACGGGAAGCGGTGCTTCGGCGGACGTAGTCAGAGCCATGGACCGAGCGTAACCGCGCGGTACGACAACGTCAGGAGCGCAGGACGGCCGGAGGGACCGGAAGCGGGCCCGCGGTGCGGCCGGCAGCGTGCGGGGAGGCCCCGGCCCCGGACGGTCCGCGCGCTCCGTTCAGTCCTGGCCGGACGGCCGTGCCGCCCCCTGGACGGCCAGCACGACGAGGCCGATCCCCAACCACACCACGCCCACCACCTGGGCCGCCGGCGAGGCCTCGACGATCACCGCGACCAGGATCGCCGCACCGGTCACCGGCAGGACGGCGTGCTTCAGCCGGTGCGGCGGCCCCTCCGCCCGGCGCACCGCGAACCAACCCACCACGCTCGCGTGCAGCAGGACGAAGGCGGTCAGCGCACCGACGTCGACCACGGACACCAACTGGTCGAGGCCGTCGTCCCGACGCGCCGCCCACAGCGCCGCGACCATCGTCACCGCCGCCGACACGAGGAGCGCCACCCGCGGGACGCCCCCGTCGGTGCGGCCGAGCAGGTGCGGAAGGCGTCGGTCGCGCCCCATGGCGAACAGCAACCGTCCGCCCGCCGCCTGTCCCGCGAGCGCCGCGAAGGCCGCACCGATCGCCTTCGACACGGCCACCAGGTCGTGCAGCCACCCGCCGACCGAGGCGTCCACGGCGTCGTAGAAGGCAGAGCCCTGGGTGGCGGGGGCGACGGCCAGTTCGACCGAGGAGACGGGTTCGAGGAGCGCCACCAGCCAGGTCTGGGCCACGAAGAGGACGCCGGCGAGGGCCAGGCAGAACAGCACGGCCCCCGCCACCTTCCGCGAGCCCCCCGTGACCTCCTCCGCGAAGGAGGCGATCGCGTCGAAGCCCAAGTAGGACAGGACGGCCACCGACACCGCCCCGATCACCGCCGCGAGCGAGAACGCGCCGTCCCCGGTGAGCGGCGACCACCAGTCGCGCCGTGGCCCGTCCCGCACCAGCACCACCACCGCCGACACCACGAACACGAGGAGGACCGCGATCTCCAGCGCCAGCACGGCGAAGCCGACCCGGGCCGCCGCCCGCACGCCCCAGAGGTTCAACAGGGTGGTGACGACCACGGCGGTGCCGGTCCACACCCACCGGTCCACCTCCGGGACGAGCGCCTCCATCGCGATGCCCGCGAAGAGATAGGCGACGGCGGGGATCAGCAGGTAGTCGAGCAGCGCCATCCACCCGGCGACGAACCCCGGCCCCTCGCCGAGGCCCTTGCGCGCGTACGTGAAGACGGAGCCCGCCTGCGGCGCGACCCGCACCATCTGCGCGTAGCTGAACGCCGTGAACGCCATGGCCACGGTCGCCACGAGGTACACGAGGGCGACCGCCCCGCCCGACTTCGCGTCGAGCGTGCCGAAGACGCCGACCGGAGCCATCGGCGCGATGAACAGCAGGCCGTAGACGACGAGGTCACGGAATCCGAGATTCCGACGCAGCTCCGAGTGCCCCGCCACCTGCGTCTCCTCGCTCATGGCGCCAGTTTCGGCCACGCCACCGACCAAACCGCTCACCGACGCGGCCTTACGATGGGACGCATGACTGCAACGCCCGCGCCGACGCCCGAGTCCGCCCCCGCGACGAACCGCCCGAAGCGTGTCCTGCTCGCCGCTCCCCGCGGCTACTGCGCGGGCGTGGACCGTGCCGTGATCGCCGTGGAGAAGGCCCTGGAGCAGTACGGGGCGCCGATCTACGTGCGCCACGAGATCGTCCACAACAAGTACGTGGTCCAGACCCTGGAGCGGAAGGGCGCGATCTTCGTCGACCAGGCGACCGAGGTGCCGCCGGGCAACATCGTGATGTTCTCCGCGCACGGCGTCGCCCCGACCGTCCACGAGGAGGCCCGCGCGGGCCGGCTCGCCACCATCGACGCCACCTGCCCGCTGGTCACCAAGGTCCACAAGGAAGCCGTCCGCTTCGCCAAGGAGGACTTCGACATCCTCCTCATCGGCCACGAGGGCCACGAGGAGGTCATCGGCACCTCCGGCGAGGCCCCCGACCACATCCAGCTGGTCGACGGCCCGGAGGACGCGGCCAAGGTCGAGGTGCGCGACCCCTCCCGGGTCGTCTGGCTCTCCCAGACCACGCTCTCGGTGGACGAGACGATGGAGACGGTCGACGCGCTGAAGCAGAAGTTCCCCCAGCTGATCTCCCCGCCCTCCGACGACATCTGCTACGCCACGCAGAACCGTCAGACCGCCATCAAGGAGCTCGCCGGCCAGGCCGAGCTGGTGATCGTCGTCGGCTCGAAGAACTCCTCCAACTCGATCCGCATGGTCGAGGTCGCCCAGCAGGCCGGCGTTCCCGCCGCGTACCTGGTCGACTTCGCCAGCGAGATCGACGAGGCCTGGCTGGAGGGCGTGACCAGCGTCGGCCTCTCCTCCGGCGCCTCCGTCCCGGACGTCCTGGTGCAGGAGGTCCTGGAGTGGCTCGCCGAGCGCGGCTACGCGGACGTGGAGATCGTCAAGACGGCGGACGAGTCCCTGACCTTCTCGCTGCCCAAGGAGCTCCGCAACAAGGACCTGCGCGCCGAGGCCGAAAAGCTCGCGGCGACCGCGCCCGTCAAGGAGTAGCGCGCCGCGCCAGCCCTTACCGTGGGGTCCATGAACGTCTTCGGAGTGGACATCGGCGGCTCGGGCATCAAAGGCGCCCCCGTGGACCTGGAGCGCGGCGCACTCGCCGAAGAGCGCCACAAGGTACTGACCCCGCAGCCCGCCACGCCCGACGGCGTGGCGGGCTGCGTCGCGGAGGTCGTGGAGCACTTCGGCTGGACGGGGCCGGTGGGCGTGACGTTCCCCGGCGTGGTGACCGGATCCACCATCCGCACGGCCGCCAACGTCGACAAGTCCTGGATCGGCGTCGACGCCGCCACCCTGCTCGGCGACCGCCTCGGCGGACTCCCGGTGACCGTCCTGAACGACGCCGACGCGGCCGGGATCGCCGAGATGACCTTCGGTGCGGGCCGGGGCCGCAAGGGCACGGTCATCCTGCTCACCCTCGGCACCGGCATCGGCTCGGCCCTCTTCGTCGACGGCCGGCTCGTCCCCAACACGGAGCTGGGCCACCTGGAACTCAAGGGCCACGACGCCGAGACCCGGGCCTCGACCAAGGCCAAGGAGGACGAGGACCTCAGCTGGCACCACTGGGCGACCCGAAGGCTGCAGAAGTACCTCGCGCACGTGGAGATGCTCTTCTCGCCGGAACTCTTCATCATCGGCGGAGGGGTGAGCCGCAAGGCGGACAGGTTCCTGCCGCTGATCGAGGACATCCGCGCGGAGATCGTCCCGGCGGAGCTCCAGAACAACGCGGGGATCGTGGGGGCGGGCATGGCGGCACGGGCGGCCTGACGGACGGGCGGCTTGGCGGCGCGGGAGGCGTGGCGGACGGCCGGCCTGGCGGCCTGGCGGCCTGGCGGGCTCGTACGGTGGGGACTCAGGCGACGGGGCGGCGCCCGGAGGCGGGGGCCCGTCCGCCCGGCCCGCCGCCGGCCCCGGACCCCGCCCCGGAAGCGGTCCGGGCCGCCGCGCGCTGCTGGCGGCGGCCCATGTCCCGCACCTTGCGGACGCTGGCGATGAGGCCGGCGACGAGGGTCCCGCCGTAGAGCCATCCGGCGTGCACGGCCAGCGCCGTCACGACGGCCATGGCCTGTCCGCCGAAGCCGCCCGTGCCCCCCGCGATGGGGATGACGCCGACGGCGAAGGCGATGGGGACGCCGATCGGGGCGGTGACCAGGTCGGCGGTCCGCACCCAGAGTGCGGTGAGGGCGCTGACCGGCAGGAACAGCAGCCCGTAGGCGACGGGGGAGCCGTCCAGGAGCACCTGGTCGAGGAGACCGAGCAGCAGCATCGCGGCGGCGGCGAAGAGACCGGCGCCGAGCCCGGTGAGGCGGGGCGAGGGGAGCCGGCGCAGGGCGAGGACGACGGGCGGCACGGGCCGCCCGGAGCCGCGGACCGCCGCACCGTCGGGGGCACCCGCCCCGACGTCCCCGACCCGCTCCACACGGCCGCGCCCGGGAGCCCGCCCGGCCCTCCCCGTCACGCGGTAGACGGCCGCGCCCTCCACGAGCGCCCCGGGGGGCGTGGCGGGGGCCTGCGGGCTGCGGCGACCCCGCGTCTGACGTGTCCTGTGCTGCTCCACCCGACCAACGTAGGTCGCGGAGGGGTGGGAACGGGGTCCGGGACACGCCCTTTGGGTGACCTTGCTCCCGAGATCGACCGAAGGTCGGCGTCCCTGGCCGGTTCGCCCCGCCCGTAAACTGGGGGATCGGCCCACCATCCACACCTCCAGGAAGTCGCCACCGTGTCGCTCACGATCGGAATCGTCGGTCTGCCGAATGTCGGCAAGTCGACCCTGTTCAACGCCCTGACCAAGAACGACGTGCTGGCGGCCAACTACCCGTTCGCCACGATCGAGCCCAACGTCGGAGTCGTCGGCGTCCCCGACCCGCGCCTGAGCAAGCTCGCGGAGATCTTCGGCTCCCAGCGCATCCTCCCGGCGACGGTCGACTTCGTCGACATCGCGGGCATCGTGCGCGGCGCCAGCGAGGGCGAGGGCCTGGGCAACAAGTTCCTGGCGAACATCCGCGAGTCGGACGCGATCTGCCAGGTCATCCGGGCCTTCAAGGACGAGAACGTCGTCCACGTCGACGGCAAGGTCTCGCCGAAGGACGACATCGAGACGATCAACACGGAACTGATCCTCGCGGACCTCCAGACGATCGAGAAGGTCCTGCCGCGCCTCCAGAAGGAGTCCCGGATCAAGAAGGACGTGGCGCCCAAGGTCGCCGCCGTCGAGGCCGCCCAGGCGATCCTGGAGAAGGGCGACACCCTCTTCTCCCAGGGCATCGTCCAGGGCTCGGAGAAGGCGGAGCTCCTCCACGACCTCCACCTCCTCACCACCAAGCCGTTCCTCTACGTCTTCAACGTCGACGAGGACGAGCTGACGGACGAGGACTTCAAGGCCGAGCAGAGCGCGCTGGTCGCCCCGGCCGAGGCCATCTTCCTCAACGCCAAGCTGGAGGCGGACCTCGCCGAGCTCGACGAGGAGGACGCCATGGAACTGCTCCAGTCCGTCGGCGCCGAGGAGCCCGGCCTCGCCATCCTCGCCCGCGTCGGCTTCGCCACCCTGGGCCTCCAGACCTACCTCACGGCGGGTCCGAAGGAGTCCCGTGCCTGGACGATCAAGCAGGGCGCGACGGCCCCCGAGGCGGCCGGTGTCATCCACACCGACTTCCAGAAGGGCTTCATCAAGGCCGAGGTCATCTCCTTCGCCGACCTCGTCGCCACCGGCTCGGTCGCCGAGGCCCGCGCCGCCGGCAAGGCCCGCATGGAGGGCAAGGAGTACGTCATGCAGGACGGCGACGTGGTGGAGTTCCGGCACGGAGGAGCGTCTGGAAGCGGGAAGAAGTAGCTGCTCCCGGCCCCTTGACCCGAGGCCGCTCGATTCGGGCGCAGAAGGGGGCGGACCGTTCCGGTGCCGGTGGTGGACGCGGTCGTTTGCGGCGATCGGGTCCCCACCGACCCCGGAACGCTCCAGGAGCGGACACCCGGCCCGTGACCGCTGGAGCGGTCTCCACGAGGCCGGAGCGCCGCACGCCGTCGGCACCGGAACCGGCCGGCCGCGACTGACCGGTGAGGGAGGTCGGCTGCGGCAGCAGCCGACGAAGCAGGCCCTGGAGTCCGCCCGATCACGGCCTCCGGGCGGCCCGGCTCGCCCCGGGCGGTGAGGGCCCCGCGTACGCTCCGCGGGCGTCGCCCCCGCTCGGTGCCCCCGCTCCCCTCACCCCTCCCGAGCCCCCGGTGCGCCCACGGGCGGTACGGAGACCACCCAGCGACCGCGAACCTCCCAGGTGCCGCCGTCCGCGGTCGCCCCGCGCAAGCCGTGCAGGGTGGCCGGGCCCGCCAGTGCCGGGACCCGGGCGTCGGCCAGGGAGGCGAAGGCATAGCTGCGCGACGGGTCCCAGTCGGTGCTGTGACGCAGCCGGCGGGCCAGCTGGGCGAAGCCCGGGCCCGCGGCGGCCACCACCCACGCGTCGGGGGTCTGCGCGGTCAGCCGACGGGCCGCGCGCAGCCAGGAGGCGGCCGATTCCGGCCAGTCGACCACCGCCAGGACCTGCCCGCCACGGCCTTCCCATCCTGCGGCGAAGGCACGGGCGGCGGCCGTCGAGGCCGTGTCGCGGCTGTGGCCGATGACCACGGTGGAGATCCGGGACCGGGGAGCCGTCAACAGGCCGGTCAGCGCAGCCAGTTCGGCTTCCGTGTGCGGAGCGGGGAGGGGCAGTTCTCCGTACGAGCCCTCCTCGTCCGCGGTCAGCAGGGGCGAGGCCGGAGCCTCGTCGGGGGCGGGGAGCGGCGGCCGTCCCGTCTTCCAGGCCCGGTAGCGCTCCGGCAGGCACACGGCGCAGGGCCGGTAGCCCGCCGCCACCGCGGTGGCCTCGTCCGCGAAGAACACCCGCTCGCGCACGTACCCGCCGCGGGCCAGCGCCCGCAGGGCCGAGGGGCAGTCGAGACGGCCGTACAGCCGGCCCCGCCGGTGCCCGCCCAGGGTCCCCGGATCGGGGCTGCGGTACGGCTTTCCGTCCGGCCCGACGAGGGTGTAGGCCCTCATGACGCGTCGTGGAAGACCAGGCCCAGCGCGCGGCGCCGCCCGCCCCGGACGGTGCTCACCCCGTGCCGCACCGCGCCCGCCGACCAGCCCCGCTTGGTGGCCACCGGACGGTCCCGGGTGGTGAACACCAGCCCGTGGCCCTTCTGCAGGACACTGGTCGTGCCCCGTGACTGGGCCCGTGGCCGCTGCTCCACCAGCAGGAACTCCCCGCCCGTGTAGTCGCTTCCGTGCGCGTCGAGGCCGATCACCACCTGGAGGGGGAAGACCAGGTCCCCGAACACGTCCCGGTGCAGGGCGTTCCAGTCTCCCTCTCCGTACGAGAGCAGGATCTGCGCCGAGCGGTCCTGGCCGGCCGTGTGGCACAGTTCCAGCCACTCGCCCAGGTCGTCCGGCCACGGTGCCGGTCGTCCCAGCCGGGCCGCCCAGTCCCGCGCCACGGGCAGCAACCGGGGGTACAGGGCCGCGCGCAGCGCGGCCACCGGCTCCGGAAGGTCATGGGTGAAGTACCGGTACTGGCCCGAGCCGAAGCGGTGCCGGGCCATGTCGACCGTCGTGCGGAACAGCTCGGCGCGCTCGTAGAGGCCGGCGATCTCCGCGCACTCGTCGGGTGTCAGCAGCGGTCGGTCCGTGGAGGCGCACCCGTGCGCGTCCAGCTCCGCCGCCAGCGCCTTCCAGTCGCAGGAGTCGACCCGCTCGCCGATCTTCCCCGGCACGGGGAGTGCCCCGGGGGAGCCGGCGCCGGTGCGCCCCGTCGCCGTTCCGGTGGCCAGGTCCGTGCTCGACGTCGTCATCCGCCCAGCACCGCGCCCTCGAGGGTGAGCAGCGCCTGCTTGCGCTCCAGGCCCCCGGCGTACCCGGTCAGCGAGCCGTTCGCGCCGATCACCCGGTGGCAGGGGCGCACCACCAGCAGCGGGTTGGCCCCGATCGCGGTGCCCACCGAGCGCGAGGCGCTCCGAGGGGCCCCGATGCGGTCGGCGATCTGGCCGTACGTCACGGTCGTTCCGTACGGGATCCGTTCCAGTGCCGCCCACACATCGCGCTGGAACGGGGTCCCGGAGGAAGCGAACCGCAGCTCGAACTCGGTCAGTCCGCCGTCGAAGTACGCGTTCAGCTGGTCCGCCGCATGGGCGAAGGCGGCGTCGTCGCGGACCCCGTGCGCCTGCGCCGGGGCGCCGCCCCGCTGGCCGTCCATGGACAGCGACACCAGCGCGACACCTCCCGGCGCGCTCGCGGACGTCTCCCCGACCAGCAGCAGTTCTCCCATGGGGCTTTCCAGCGTGGTGTGTCGCGTGGCCATCGTCCCGTTCCTTTCGTCCTCGCTCCACCCTCGCCCGACCCCGGCACGACGTCTGGCGGCTTTCGGACATCGCGCTCCCGAGGTCGTATGGGAGAGGTGCCGAAAACGGTGCGCCGAGTCACGCCCGGAGCAACGTAGCGCCCCTCTGCGTCGCGGGAGAGTTCCTTCCGCAGTACGGCGTGATTGAGCCCTTTAACGCCCGCGACTGGCTGAAAGTCGACGGGAGATGTTCGGCCGCTGACGGGCCGTCATTCCGTCATTGACGGCGGCCTGCCGCCGGGTGTTCCCGGTCGAAGACTCGGTGAACGTTTCGCCGGAGCCCGACTGTCGGGGCGCCGCGGCCGCTGAGGTCGCCGCGTCCTGCGCCGTCGCCGCGAATGGTGCCGGTCGCGATGGCCCCCACTCCTGCCCGCACCCCTCTTGAGCTGCGCGGATGCCTCGGCGGTCAGAACGTGCGACCGCCGTGCCAACCCAGCTTCTCTGTGCACGAGTTGAGCAATCCGGCCCCCCGCGGGGCCGCCGGTCCGATCTCTTGCCCGTGGCGCATGCCTGTGATCTACTCTGGCACCGACCCCAGGAAACAAGCGGCTGATATCAGCCAGTACTTGCGCTTGCTCTTGTTCTTGCTCAGCGAAGTGAAATCCAGCAGTGCGTTAATTCAGAATGAATTTTCCACCGAGGGGGAACTATGCAGAGTGGCGTTACCGACAGGCGGATACCGGATAGTTCGGCTGAAGCCGTCGGTGAATTTTTTGCGGGAAACCGCCCGGTGAACTTCGAGGAACAGTTGACCCTCGCCTCGCTGCGGGCGGGCACGGCTGAGGTGGCCCGCATGTCGGCGGCCGTAGGTGAGGCCGTCGCCTCGTTCGCCGACGCGTCGACGGGGGCCTCGCGGAAGGTTCGCGACCTGGCCAGGAGCCTCGTGCCGCGCTGGCACTTCGCGATGCTCAACGACGTCGAGCGCAACGAGGCGTTGGCCACTGCGGTGGAGCGTCAGGTCAAGCCGGGCGACCACGTCCTCGACATCGGCGCCGGCACCGGTCTGCTGGCGATGCTCGCGGCGAAGGCCGGCGCGGCCAAGGTGACGAGCTGCGAGGCCAACCCGATGATGGCGGAGATCGCCACCCAGGTGGTCGCCGCGCACGGTCTTTCCGATGTCATCACCGTGATTCCCCGCAGGTCGGACGAGTTGACGATCGGCCGGGAACTGGAACGACCGGTGGACGTGATCGTCTCGGAGATCGTTGACTGCGGTCTGATCGGCGAGGGCATCCTGCCGACCATGCTGCACGCCAGGACCCATCTGCTGGCACCGGGCGGTCGCCTGATGCCGCCCTCGGCCCGGATCCACGGCGCACTGCTGCAGTCCAGTGTCATCGCGGGCCTCAACCGGGTCGACCACGCGCTCGGCTTCGACATCGGACTGATCAACTCCCTTTCCACCGCCGGGCATTTCCCGGTTCGGCTGCACACCTGGCCGCACACGATGCTCTCGGACCCCACCGAACTCGTGAGCTTCGACTTCGTGGACGGCCCGCTCGCCGACGGCAGTCGCAAGGTCTCCTTCTCCGCCACCGCGGACGGCACCGCCCACGGGATCGTCGCCTGGTTCGAGATGGACCTCGGCGCGGGGGTGACCCTGCGCAATTCCCCGAACAACGTCAGTTCGCACTGGATGCAGGCACTGATCTCCTTCGACGAACCGCTGGAGGTCGCCGCAGGCGACTCCGTCACCGTCGAGGTTCACTGGCAGGACGGCCTCCTCTCAGCCGTCTGAGCCGAACCAGACACCCTCGGATCGAACGGCGGTCCGCACCCACAGGTGCAGCCGTCCGTACCGCGTACTGCATCAATTCGAAAAGGTGAACAATGAGCCACGCACTTCCTCCGCACAAGCCGTTCGAGCTGACCCCCGAGCAGCTCAAGGAGTACGTCGTCCAGTACGCGACGAATCCCATCTACCTCGACAACGAGGAGTGGGAGAACGACGACAACCCGTATCGCAGGCAGCTTCGTCCGCAGGTGCTCCCGTACCTCGACTTCAGCCGGGTCCTCCCGCGGAACGAAATACTCCACTACGAGGGTCTCGCCGCGCAGCGCATTCTCACCTCGATATACGAGGCCGACCTGATGTTCCTCCCCAAGGCCGGGTTCAAGAGCAAGTGGGAGGACTTCAAGCAGTACTACAACCCGAGCAACCGGGTGCTCGGCGAGATCATCCGTCCCTCGCTCGAGAAGTTCGCCTTCGGGTTCCTCGACCAGGAGGTGGAGGTCTCGGGGAAGTGGACCAAGGACGAGCTGGAGACGTACCTCCGTGCGCTCGAAGACCGGGACCTGACGCAGCCCTCGCTCTCCGAGGTGGCGATCGAGAAGTCCGCGGACCCGGTCCGGGCCGCCCGGATGTGGCTCATCCAGTTCGCGCCGGACTTCCTGTCCGAGGCCTCGCCGATGCTGCGGAACGTACTGGGCTACTACGGCCCGGCGCAGTCCGAATGGTTCAAGATCATCATTGACGAGTACGGCTACGGCGTCCACAACACCAAGCACAGCAAGCTGTTCGAGCGGACCCTGGAGTCCGTCGGGCTGCGCTCGGACGTCCACCACTACTGGCAGTACTACCTCAACAGCAGCCTCATGGTGAACAACTACTTCCACTACCTGGGGAAGAACCACGAGCTGTTCTTCCGCTACATCGGTGCGCTCTACTACACCGAGACGGCCCTGGTGGACTTCTGCCGCCGCGCCGCGGAGCTGCTGACCAAGGTGTTCGGCCCGGAGGTCGACGTCGAGTACTTCACCGAGCACATCGGCATCGACGTGCACCACGGCCGGATGGCGCTGGAGAAGCTGATCCTCCCGCTCGTGGAGGAGCACGGCGAGGTGATCATCCCCGAGATCGTGCGCGGCTTCGAGGAGTTCCAGCTCATCTCGGACATCGCCGACCGCGACTTCGCCGATCAGATCGCCTGGATGGACGCGGGACCGGCCAACAAGGAGCTGCACGCGCCGGTCTGGGAGGCCATCTCCAGCGGCAAGGTGACCCCGCCGGTCGCCCACATCGTCGAGCCGTACCGCGAGCTGTCCAACACCCACTGCCACGACGGGGACGAGCTGTGTCACATCGTCTCCGGCACGATGAAGTTCGTCGCCGGATTCGACTCGCACCAGATCCTGGAGGCGGGTGAGGGCACGGTGATCAACCGCAACCGCCTGCACGGCGCGATCATCGAGTCCGAGGAGTGCGTCTACGAGATCCACTCGGTGGGGGATTACCGGGCATGCCTGTAGTGACCTTCGCGGTCGAGGGCCGCGACAACTGTGTGGTGCTGGGAGACTCCTCGTACGTCTACGCGCGTACGGAGTACGGCTCGTTCGTCCTCTCGACCCGGTGCCCGCACCGGGGCGGGCCGCTCAACCTGGCCGAGTTCGAGCCGGGGCGCAGCAGGCTGGTCTGCCCCTGGCACGAGCGGGCGACCTCGGTGACCAAAGCCATCAAGGCCGGCCTGCCGGCCGTTCGCCGGGGTGACCGGGTGACCGCCGTCCTGCCCGACCAGGACGGATCCGACTACACCCTCGAACACCGGCCGCTGGCCCCCGCTCTGGCGGGTTGCCGGACCACCTGATTCCACCTGCACCGCCCTTTTCCGGCAGGCCGGGCCACGACACCCGGCCTGCCGGCCTGCCACCTCCGCACTACCAGGAGACATCGATGACCAACCCGCTCCACGAGAGCGACGCTGCCGAGAAGCCGCTGATCATTCTGGTCAGCAGCGGTTACCACCTCTATCGGGAATACCTGCTTGACCTGGTGTCCGGCGCGGCGCGAGTCTGGCTCTTCCTGACCCAAGAGCCGACCTGGGAGAAGCGGTACATCGTCGGCCACACGGTCGTGGACACCCTCGACGTGCCCGCCATGATCGCCGCCGCCCGAGAGGTGACCGGCCGGCATCCGGTCTCCGGGGTGCTCTGCTGGGACGAGGTCCGGATGATCCAGACGGCTGAGGTCCAGCAGGCCCTCGGCCTGCCCGGATCGCCGCCCGAGGCGGTCGCCCGTTGCCGGGACAAGCACCAGACGCGGCTCGCGCTGGCCGACGCCGGGGTGCCGCAGGCCGTCTCCACCCTGGTTCCGTCGCTCGACCGGGCCCGCGAGGTCGCTGCGGAGATCGGCTACCCGGTCATCCTCAAGCCCCGTGCCCTGGGGGCCAGTTTCGGGGTCAACGCGGTCACCGGCGAGGAGGGCCTGGAGGCCGGCTACGCCGAGGCCAGGGGCGCCGAGGAGGACGGCGTGCCGTACTACGACGACGGCGTGCTGGTCGAGGAGTACCTGACCGGTGAGGAGATCAGCGTGGATGCCGCGCTGGTCGACGGCGAGCTGTTCCCGCTCTTCGTGGCCCGCAAGATCAGCGGCTATGACCCCTACTTCGAGGAGATCGGGCACACCGTCGACGCGACCGACCCGCTGCTCACCGACCCGGTGCTGCTCGACGTCCTGACCCGGGCCCACCGGGCCACCGGCTACCACACCGGGATCACCCACACCGAGCTGCGGCTCACCGACGACGGCCCGAAGCTCATCGAGATCAACGCCCGCCTCGGCGGAGACCTGATCCCCTACGTCGGTTTCGTCGCCACCGGTGTCGATCCCGGCCGGGCGGCGGTCGAGGTCGCGTGCGGGAAGCGCCCGGCCACCACCCCGACCCGGCGCGGCACCGCCGCCGTCCACTTCCTCTACCCGGAGTCGGACTGCACGGTGGCCGACGTGACGGTCGACGAGGCCGTGCTCGAGGCGAAGGTCAACGCGTACGGAGTGCTGGCCAGCCCCGGGCAGGAGCTGCTTCTGCCGCCCGCCGGCCATGTCACCAGCCGTTTCGGGTACCTCGTCGTCGAGGGCGAGTCGGCCTCCGCGTGCGAGAAGGTCGCGGCCGAGGCCAGCGAGGCCATCCGGATGCGTCCCCAGACGGCGGCCACCTCGTGACCTCCGCCAACGACACCTCCGCCAAGGACGGCCACCCTCCCGAAGCCGAGGCACCGGCCAACGCCCCGACCGCCCGACGGGACTTCCGCCTGCTGTGGACCGGCCAGTCGGTGAGCCTCTTCGGCGACCAGTTCATGACACTGGCGCTCCCCCTGCTCGCGGTGACCACGCTCGGGGCGTCACCCGCCCAGGCGGCCCTGCTCAAGTTCGCGCTGTTCCTGCCGTTCCTGCTGCTCGGACTGCAGGCCGGCGCCATCGTGGACCGGATGCCCCGGCTGGCCACCATGATCGGGGCCAACTCCCTGCAGTTCCTGGCCTTCGGCATGATCTGGGTGCTGGCCGCGGCCGGCTCGCTGCGCTTCTGGTCGCTGATGGCGCTGATCACGATCAGCGGCTGCGCGGTCGTGTTCTTCCAGGTGGCGTACACCTCGTACCTGCCGAACCTGTTCGGGAACCCGAAGGACCTGCACCGGGGCAACGCGCGGTTGGCGCTGTCGGAGTCCACCTCGCAGGCGGTCGGCCCGATGGCGGCCGGCCCGCTGATCGCGCTGCTCGGCGTGGTCGGCGCGGTGGCGGTCAACGTCTTCGGATTCGCCGCCTCCGTGGTGACGCTGGTGATGATGAAGCACCGGGAACCGCCGCGGGAGAAGGTCGCCCGTGAGCGGGGCTGGATGCGCAAGAGCATCGGCGAGGGCCTGAAGTTCGTGCTCCGCCACCCGATCCTGCAGCCGATCATGCTGTGCGGCACCACGTACGCGCTGTTCCTCACCATGGTCACCACCAGCCTGGTGCTGTACTGCCGCAACGAGCTCGGCCTCTCGCCGCAGTGGATCGGCGTGGTGGTCGGCGCCGCCGCCGCCGGCTACCCGATCGGCAACATGATCTCCGCCAGGCTCGGCGAGAAGCTGGGCTACGAGAAGGCCCTGGCCATCTCCGCCACCATCTCGGTGGTGGGCATCCTGTCGATGCCGGCCTTCGGCTCGCTCGGCGGCGTGGCCGGTGCCTGCGGTCTGATCTTCGGCTCCATCTTCCACTGCGTCGGCGAGGGATCGTACTCACCCACGTCCCTGACGCTCCGTCAACTCACGGCTCCACCCGAGCTCCTGGGACGCGTGGGCTCCGTCCAGCGCTTCCTGATGTGGGGCATGATCTCGCTCGGCAGCCTCTTCGCGTCCATCGCGACCGCGCTGGTCGGCCTCACCGGTGCCATGTGGATCGGGGCCGTGGGCACCGTACTCTGCCTCCCCGCCCTGCTGCGCCGGGGCATGCGGGACGCCGTCTTCAACACCGCACGATCGAAGGAGAACGATGCAGTACGCCCCGGGAATTGAGGAGTTCGTCGCCCGCAGCAACAAGGCGATGCCGCCCGACTTCTACCAGAAGCCGGTGGAGGAGCAGCGCGCCCTCTACCTGGGCCTCGGCCGTGAGTTCCCCTACGAGCTGCCGACCGGCGTCGAGATCACGGACGACGCGGTGGAGCACGAGGGCCGCCGGATCCCGCTCCGGGTCTACCGGCCCGCCGAGCGCGCGGGCCGCGGAGTGCTGCTGTACATCCGTGGCGGCGGCTTCGTGGTCGGCTCGCTGGAGACCCACAACACGGTCGCCGCCGAACTGGCCTCCAACTCCGGCCTCACCACCATCGCCGTCGACTTCCGGATGGCCCCGGAGCACCCCTTCCCGGCCTGCCTGGAAGACTGCTACGGAGCCCTGTCCGGCGTGGCCGCACAGGCCGAGCGCTTCGACATCGACCCCGACCGGATCGTGGTCTGCGGCGACAGCTCGGGCGGCAACATGTCGGTCGTGCTGTGCATGATGTCCCGCGACCGCCAGGGCCCGAAGATCGCCGGTCAGGCATCGATCAGCCCGGTCCTCGACTTCTCCCGCTGGCGCGACGGCGGCGAGGACGCGCCGCTGCTCACCGGTGGCGAGATGGAGTACTACACGGCCTGCTACTGCCCCGACGCCGCCGACGTGCTCCACCCGTACGTCTCGCCCCTGGTCCGCGGCGAGTTCCACGACCTGCCGCCCGCCTACATCATGGGCGCCGAACTGGACTCGCTGGTCGTCGACTCCACGACCTACGCCGACAAGCTGCGGGAGAACGGCACCGAGGCCGAGGTGGTCGTCGAGCCCGGCCTGGTGCACGCGGCCGTCCGCGCACGGCAGCTGTCGCCCGCCGTGATGGACGCCTGGCACCGCTTCTGCGCGGCCGCGGCCCGTCTCGCGGGAGCGAACCGGTGACCCGGTCCCCCTCCGACGGCCCCGTCGTCATCGTCGACCCGTTCTCCTCCGGCGGCATGTACGCCGCCGCGTTCAAGGACGCCGGCGTGCCGGTCGTCGCGGTCCTCTCGGGACCCGACATGCCCGAGGTGTACCGCGCCTCCTTCCATCCCGAAGACTTCCCCGAGCTCATCGTCTTCGACGGCGACCTCGACGCCGTGGTCTCCCGCCTGCGCCGGCTGTCGCCCCGTTGCGTGCTCCCCGGGGCCGAGTCCGGTGTGGAACTGGCCGACCTGCTCGCGGAGCAGATCACCGAAGACCTCGCCAACGTCCCCGAACTGCGCGAGGCCCGGCGGCACAAGGGAGAGATGGCCGAGGCCGCGCGCCGGGCCGGCCTGCCGGTCATCCGACAGATCTGCACGGACGACGCGGCGGAGGTCGCCGCCTGGATCGAGCGCGAGGGCCTGACCGGTCGCGACCTGGTGGTCAAGCCGCCGAAGAGCGCCAGCACCGACGGCGTGACCAGGGTCCGGGACGACTGGCGGGAGGCCTTCGAGGCCCAGCTCGGCAGGCACAACCAGTGGCAGATCGTCAACGACCGCATGGTCGTCCAGGAGTTCGTCACCGGGCACGAGTACGTGGTCGATGTCTTCAGCCACGACGGCGTGCACACGGTGACGGACCTCTGCCGCTACAGCAAGATCGACAACGGCACGCACATGGCGGTCTACGACGCCATGGAGTGGGTGGCGCCCGACGCGCCCGAGGTCGCCGGCCTCGTCGACTACACCCGCCGGTTCCTCGACTCGGTGGGCTTCCGCTTCGGTGCCGCGCACGTCGAAGTGATGCTCACCGAGGACGGTCCCCGGCTGATCGAGCTCAACGCCCGCCCGCACGGCGGCGGGCAGCCCCGGTTCTGCCGGGCGGCCACCGGGGACAGCCAGATCGACCGCGCGGTGCGCTACGTCACCGGGGGCGAGCTCCCCGAGCACTACGAGCTGCTGAACCCGACCCTGGTGGTCTTCCTGATCAGCAGGGCCGCCGGGATCGTGCGCAACGCCGCGTGCCTCCAGGAGATCGGCAAGCTCGCCACCCACTACGCCCATGTGATCGGCATCGAGGACGGTGACCGACTGGAGGTCACCAAGGACCTGCTGAACACCCTGAGCCTCGGCTTCGCGGTCCTGTCCGGACCCGACCGGAAGCAGATCTGGGCCGACTACGAAGAGGTCCGTCGCATCGAGGCCGGACTGATCGTCACCGAGGAGCCCACCCCGTGATCCCTGAGACCGATGCCGTCACCGCGCAGTACCTGAGGGAATGCCAGTCCTCGGACGGCGGGCTGCGCACCGCCATGCGGGAGACCGCCCTGCCGCCGGCGCTCTCGGCTTCCTCCGGTCAACGGCTCCTCCACCGGCCGCTCTTCCTCGAAGAGCGCGAGGTCCGGGCCTTCGCCGACGACGTCATCCAGGTGTACGAGCTGCTCACCTCCCTTCCGACCCGGCTGTTCGACGGGGACATCGCCCGCTATTGTGCCGCGCTCGGCTTCGACGAGCGCCGGGCCCGTCTGAACACCCGCCTCGGCGGGGGCAAGCCGCCGCTGTACGGCCGGGCCGACATGTACCACGACGGCACCGGCTTCAAGCTGCTCGAGTTCAACCTCGCCAGCGAGCTCGGCGGGGTGGACCGGGCCGGCGAGATCCCCCGACTGCTCCTCGGCGTCGAAGCCTTCGGACGCTTCGCCGAGCAGCACGCGCTGCGCTACGTCGACACGGGCCGCATGGTCGCCGAGACGCTGCGCACCGTCGGCACGGCGATCACCGGTGGCCGGGAGCCGGTGGTGGCGGTCCTGGAGGCCCCCGGCGGCCTGGCCGGTGGTTACGGCGCCTCGTGGCGGGCCTTCGAGGAGCTGATGCGCGGTTTCGGCCTCGACCTGCACCTCGGGGAGATCGGGGACGTCCGCGCCAAGGGCGACCAGGTCCTGCTCGGCGGGCGGAAGCTGGACGTGGTGCTGCGCTGCTACTCGGCCGACGAGATCCTCGCCCAGCCCGACGGCGAGTCGTTGGTCGAACCGGTGTGCCGGGCCCACGAGGCGGGCACCCTGGCGATCTGGACTCCCATGGAGTCGAATCTGGCCAACAACAAGGCGTGCCTGGCCATGCTCTCCGACCCGCGGGTCCACGACAGCTTCGACGCGGCCGAACTGGCCGTCATCGATCGGGTCCTGCCCTGGACCCGGGCCATCGGCGGCACCTTCGGGCAGCGTTTCGAGGCGGAGTTGTCCGAGGAGTGCGTGGCGCGCCGCGAGGAGCTCATCCTGAAGCCGAACGCGGGGTACGGAGGGTCGGGCGTCCTCGCGGGCTGGACCGTCGGCGAGGACGCCTGGAGAGAGGCGCTGGCATCGGTCGACGAGGGCGGGGCCATCGTCCAGGAACGGGTTCGGCCGAGATCGGAGCCCGTGATCGACCCGCAGACCGGGACCCTGGAAGAGTGGCAGGCGGCGTGGGGGCTGTTCGTCACCCCGCAGGGTTATGCGGGCACCTACGCGCGGGCCCTGCCCGCCGGCGAGAGCGCCGTGATCGGCATCGGCGCGCACCCGAAGACCCGCACCGCCGGCGTCTTCACGTACCAGAACTGAAAGGACTCCGATGACGAGTCAGCAGAGCGACACCGCCATCCACCACCCCGAAGGCCGGCACTACGAGGTGCGAGGCCGCCGGCTGTGGGTGGAGACGGAGGGCAGCGGCGACCCCGTCCTGCTCCTGTCGGGCCTCGGCCCCGCCGGGTCCCACCTGGTGTTCCATCCGTTCTTCTCCGCTCTGGCGGAGGACCACCAGGTCATCTACGTGGACCTCTTCGGCCGGGGCCGGTCGGACCAGCCGGCGGAACTGACGGACATCACCTTCCGCGAGGACGTGGCCGACGTGGCCGCGCTGATCGAGGCGCTGGACGTCGGTCCGGTCCACGTGTACGGATTCTCCTACGGCGGTCTGCTCGGCCAGGCGCTCGCACTCGACCACGCCGGGCTGGTGCGTTCCCTGGTGCTGGCCAACAGCCTGCACAGCCCGGAGATGTGGCAGCTCAATCACGCCAACATCAACCGGGAGCTGGCCCTTCAGGCGCCCGAGGTCTGGGCGCGGATCCAGGAACTGCGGGCCCAGGGCCTGGCGTCCACCGACGAGGAACTGCGCACCCAGTTCGCGGCGGCCACCAAGCTGGTGAGGTTCTACGACCCGGACAACGCCTCCCTGCTGCTCAACGAGCCGGGTGCGCGCAACATGGAGCTGTATCCCGTGTTCGTCGGGGCCGACGTGGACTTCATGATCGGCGGCGAGGTGGCCAGGATCCCGGACTTCCGGCCCCGGCTCAAGGAGATCACCGTGCCGACCCTGGTCCTCGCGGGCCGCTTCGACCGTGCTCTCTACCCGAAGCTCCAGCATGAATTCGTGCTGCACGCACCGCAGTTCGAGTTCCAGGTGCTGGAGCGGAGCGGCTCCTTCGGGCACGTCGAGGAGCCGGAGACGGTCTTCGCGCGACTCCGGGAGTTCTGGAAGGCCGGCTGACGCCGGTTGTCCCGGGGGAAGCTCCGGGGGAGTTCCGGGAGGGTTTCGAACGGGCCGTGCCCGTCCGGAACCCTCCACCCCGTCCGGCGCGCGGTCGCGCCACTGGCCCTCGACCACCTGGTGAATGACGTGATCAGCGGAATCTTCCTTGCCAGTTCCCTCTTCGTCATCGTCACCCCCGGGCCTGACGCCGCACTGATCACACGCCTGGCCCTCGGCGGCCGAGGCCGGGCCGCCCCGCTCTCCGCCGCCGCCGGAATGATCACCGCGGGCGGCCTCCAGGCGACGGCCTCCATCCTCGGCGTCTCGCTGCTGCTGACGGCCGACAGCGGGCTCTTCCGGGCGGTGCAATGGGGCGGTGCCGCCCTGCTCTGCTACTGGGGGCTGCGGGCCCTGATCGGCGCGATCCGCACATCGGCCGCCCCCGCGACCACCGCGGGCTCCGAGCCCGAGCCGGTGAGCCGCCCGCGCGCTTACGTCCAGGGGCTCGCGTGCACCGGCACCAATCCCAAGGTCGGCCTCTTCCTGCTGGCCTTCCTGCCGCAGTTCGTCCCGGCCGGCAGGCCGCCGGGGCCCTCGATGGCCGTCCTCGCCACGGTGTACCTGGCGATCGGTGCGCTCTGGCTGCTGGTCCTCACCGAGGTGACGGTCCGGATCGGCGCGTGGGCCGCCCGGCGCACCGTGGGGGGCCGGCACGCCCTGCTGCGCTGGGTGGACGTCGTCCTGGGCGTGGTGTTCATCGGCTTCGGCGTCCGGCTCGTCCTGGGCTGACGGCGCGGCCCCCTCCGAGCACGGCGTCGGTGCCACCCGACGGTGATGTCCGAAAGCCGCCGGTGGGGCAGCCGGGCGGAAGGCAGGATGGGGCGGTGGGAAGAGGGTCCGATGGATGAACTGACGTTGTTCGACCCCGTCGTGGAGGGGCCGCCGGTCGAGGGCGCGGCGGTCCGGGGCGTGGACTGGGTCCGCGTGGCCGCGGAGCTCGACGAACGGGGGGCGGCCCTGACCCCGCCGCTGCTGACGCGCGAGGAGTGCGCGGAGCTGATCGAGGGCTTCGGGCGGCCGGAGCTGTTCCGGTCGACCGTGGTGATGGAGCGGCACGAGTACGGCCGCGGCACGTACCGCTACTACGCCGACCCGGACGGCCTGCCGCTGCTGCGCCGCCTGCGCGAGGGCCTGTACCCGGGCTTGGCGTGGGTGGCCAACCGGTGGGCGGGCCTGCTGAAGGAGCCGGGCTTCCCGGACCGGCTGGCGGAGTTGCACGCGCGGTGCGCGGAGCAGGGCCAGCGGCGGCCGACCCCCCTGATCCTGCGGTACGGGCCGGGCGGCTACGCGTCGCTGCACCAGGACGTGTACGGGGACGTGGTCTTCCCGCTCCAGGTCTCGATCCTGCTGAACGAGCCCGAGGTGGACTTCACCGGGGGCGAGAGCGTGTTCGTGGAACAGCGACCGCGCGCCCAGTCGCGGGCCGTGGTGGTGCGGCCGGGGCTGGGGCAGGGCCTGGTCTTCCCCGTACGGGAACGGCCGGTGCGCGGCCCGCACGGGGTGCGCAGACATGCGGTGCGGCACGGCAGCGGCGAGGTGGGGCGCGGTGAGCGGCACGTCCTGGCCGTGATCTTCCACCAGGCCCGGTGAGGGACGGCTCCGGCACGTGTGAGCCCCGTCCGTGCCTCGTTCCGGCAGCCCGCCGGGCCGGCATCCGGAAACCGGTCCCGCGTCGCCCGTGAACCGTGCGGGCGCGCTCGATCGTCTGGAGGAGTCCTGCCGGGGCCTCCCCGCCCGCGCCGTCGCCCCGGGCCGGGGCGACGCGTCCGTCGACGCGGTGACCCGGGTCGCCCACGGGAAGGTCCCGCACGGAGGGCCGTGAGAGGGGACGCGTCGATCTGCTCCGGGGCGACCCCTTCGCCGTCACCGTGCTGGACGGGCGCCGGACGTCCTGACGCGGCGCCAACGCCGTTCGGATCCGGCTCTACCCGGCGGACGGTTCGAGCATCGGCTCGAAGGCGGAATCCTCTTCACCGCACACGGAGGGGAGGAACCCGTCGGGGACGGTGCGGGCGGCGGTGGCGAGCAGGCGGCCCAGGACCTGCTCCTCGGTGGCCGGGGGAAGTCGCAGCGCAGCGAGGAGGTGGTCACGGACGGCGGGGTGGTCCGGGTGGTCGACGAGGTGGTCGGAGCCGAGGACCGGGGGCCGGAAGCCGGCCAGGGCGTCGTGCCAGGACGGCAGGACGACGGCGAGGGTCAGGGCCTCGGCGAGCGACTCGGCGATGAGGGAGGCCCGGCCCTCGGAGTCGGTGTAGAGGACGGGGCGGGATCCGTCGCGGGCGGCCGGGCCGCAGAGGTAGTGGGTGCCGCCCGCGTTGCAGCCGGCGACGGGCTCCACCGGAAGGCCGTTGGGCAGGACGATCGACTCGATCGGGTCGGTCCGGGCAAGGTCGATCTCGCCGTCGCAGGACAGGTAGGAGGCGACCTCGGGGTGCGCTGCGATCCGGTGGAGCAGTGCGTCGTCCGAGAAGGCCGCCGGGTTGAGGGCTGCACAGATCGCAGGGGTGAGGGCACGCCCGGCGAGGACGTGGCGGATGGCGTCGAGGGGGACGGGGCGCTCGTAGTGGTCCTGGAAGTGGGCCTGGACGGCTTCGGGGGAGCGGTCCGTGAGGAGGGGGAAGAGGAAACCGGAGCCGTCCGGGTCCTCGACGTCGGCGGGGAAGGAGATGGCCGAGCCGGTGCGCCAGGTGGTGTCGTCGGTCTCCTGCCACAAGCAGGCGGTGATGCGAGGGGCGTCTATGCCCTCGTCGCAGAAGGCGGGATCATCGAGCAAGGGGCGCAGCGCCGCGGGTACTTCGTCGATGACACCGGGCCAGACCTGCTCGTCGTCCGTCCCGTACGGACTCATCTCCGACTCGTGGTCGAAACCGCGTATGAGCACGCCGGCCGGGGTGAAGAGGACGGAGAAGTCGTCACCCGAGCCGTTCTCCATCAGGGCCGCCTCCACACCGGGGCCCCAGCCGGTGTCGAAGCTGTAGCTGCAGAACCGCGGATCGTCACTGATCGTCGAGTCCAGGAGGGCCAGTGCGCGCAGGTGGGCGCGGAGCCGGACGGGGTCGGGGAGGAGGGCGGCGGTCTCGTGCACGGTGCTCATGACGCCATGGAACCAGTCGCCACCGACAATCCGATGGGGCCGGTCCGGATGCCGACCCCCTCCGCAGTCGTGCGCACTGGCCGTGTCGACGAACCGGCACGGTGCCGGATCGGCGCCTGTCGGGGCCCGGTGCGGGCGGTGGGAGGATGCGCGGAGGGTTGGAGAGGGGCGGGAAGAGTGGGGCGTGGCGAGCGGAACACGGTCGCGAGGGGAGCGCGGCTGTATGAGGCGGCACAGGCGCTGTGCGGTGATCACGACAGGGTCGTCGAGGCGGTACAGGCGGCATGGAAGCCGCTCCAGGACGAGGCGGTGGCTCGGGAGCTCGATGCGACCCCCGTCGCCCGGCTCGAGGAGGTCACCGAGGGCCGTCTGCAGTGGGGAGGCATGGAGCGGAACGGGCTGAGGACGGTGGGCCAGGTACTCGAAGCGGGCCCCTACCGCCTACGGCAGATTCCTGGGATCGGCCGACGGACCGCCGACCAGATCTTCGCGGCCGCCCAGCGCCTGTCCGAGGCGGCGCACGAGAACGTCGCCGTGCGCATCGACGTGGACCTGCCGGAGCCGCGGACCGCTGCGCTCGTCATCGCCCTGAACCCGTTGGTGGAGGCAGGACCGAACGGACGGCGGGCGGTCGGTACGGCCCAAGGCCTGGTACGACGGCTCGGTCCACTGCTAGCTGACGCCGGACCGGCCACCGGACGGTTGCGAATGCTCCTGGCAGGCCAAGAGAGGCGGTCCCGGGCGCTGGCCGCGGTCGACGGCATTCGGTCGCTTGTGGAAGACGCGGACCGGGTGGGGGTGCTCGAACTCCTCGCCCAGGCGTCGGTGGATCTGCTGCGTGAGCCCGCGACCGACAACGCGGCCTGGGTCGACTTCGAGCTGCGTTCCGCCGAGTACTACAGCCTGCTGGCCGAGATGCCCGGGCAGGTGCCGGACGTGGGCGCCACCCAGGGGTTCTTGCCCGACAAGCTCGCCGAGCGGGTACGACGCCAGCGCCTCGATGATTCCCGCCTGAGCGTTTCCCTGCGTGGGTATCAGGAGTTCGGCGCGAGGTTCGTCCTCGCCCAACGCAAAGTGGTGCTCGGTGATGAGATGGGGCTCGGCAAGACCATCCAGGCGATTGCGGCGCTGACGCATCTGGTCACCAAGGGGCAGAGCCATTTCATGGTCGTCTGTCCGCCGAGCCTCCTGGTGAACTGGGTGCGCGAGATGGAGGCCCGCAGCACGCTGAGGCCCGTTCTCCTGTACGGCCCCGACCGGCACGAAGGATTCGACGACTGGAAGAGGCAGGGCGGGGTCGGGGTGACCACCTTCGACGCGTTGCGTGGATTCCCCGCCCCGGGCAACGACGAGGTCGGGATGCTCGTTGTGGACGAGGCGCACTTGGTGAAGAACCCGAAGGCACTGAGGTCTCAGGCGGTCGCCCAGTGGGTGGAGCGCTCTGAGCGCGCCCTCTTCATGACCGGCACCCCGATGGAGAACCGGGTCGGGGAGTTCCGCAATCTGATCCGAATGCTCCGTCCCGGCCTTGCGGACTCCTTGACGCAAGGGGACGCCCTGACCGACTCGGTGGCCTTCCGCAAGGCCGTCGCGACGGTCTATCTACGGCGCAACCAGAAGGACGTGCTGGCGGAGCTGCCCGTGCTCCAGCACACCGACGAGTGGGAGGAGTTGAGTGTCTCTGACGAGGAGGTCTACCGAGAGGCGGTGCGCGCCGGCAACTTCATGGCGATGCGCAGGGCTGCGTACATGCGCCCCGAGAAGTCGGCCAAGCTGGAGCGGCTCCGTGAGATCGTTCGGGAGGCTGGTGAGAACGGGCAGAAGACGGTGGTCTTCTCCTATTTCAAGGACGTTCTGGGCGTGGTGGGGGAGGCCCTGGCCACCGGTTCTCCCGTCCACGGTCCGCTCACGGGCGGAGTCCCGGCCGCGCGACGGCAGCAGGTCGTCGACGACTTCGTGGCCGTGTCCGGGCCCGCGGTGCTGCTGGCGCAGGTGCAGGCGGCGGGCATCGGCCTCAATATCCAGGCGGCGTCCGTGGTCGTCATCTGCGAACCGCAGACCAAGCCGACCATCGAGCAGCAGGCGGTGGCTCGGGTCCATCGCATGGGCCAGCTCAGGCGGGTGCGGGTGCACCGTCTGCTCGCCACCGGCGGGGTGGACGAGAGCATGGTGAGGATGCTGGAGCGCAAGACCCGCCTCTTCGACTCGTACGCCCGGCGCAGCGTTGTTGCCGAGGCCACCCCGGACGCGGTCGATGTCTCCGATGTCGGGATCGCTCGCAGGATCGTCGAGGAGGAACAGGTGCGACTGGGCATGACGGACGAGGGGCCCACGGCAGCCGAGTGAGGCGGCGAGTCGCACAGTGGGCGGTGTCCACAGCACGGGCAGGGGCAGCGGGCTCTGTGAAGCGGTCGGCGTGGTGGGTGCCGAGGCGGGCGTCGAGGTGCAGGAGGGCGCCGAGGGCGGCGGGTTGGTCGTAGGGGAGGTCGGTGCGGGGGAGGTAGCGGTCGAGGTAGGCGGTGAGGACCTCGGCGTCGGCGTGGGTGCCGAGGCGGGCCAGGGCGAAGCAGTAGGCGCTGCCGGAGTAGCAGACCTCGCCGGCCAGGAGCAGGTCGCCGATGCGTGCCCGGAACCGTTCGCGGCGGTCGACGCCGATCAGCCAGCCGGCGGTGAGGCGCGAGCGCCATTCGTACCCGAGGAGGGCTGCCAGTTCCTCGTCGTTGATCGCGGCGGCGTCAGCGATCATGTGCCGGGTAAAGCGTGTGGTGTGCCACCACCGGGGGCCCAGGAACCGCCCGCCGTTCAGTACGAGATAGCGCGGGAGTCCCCCGTACGTCCTCGTCACGTAGCTCTCGACCACATGGCCGTAGCCGATCTCCTCGGGGCGCTGGGACGGCATCGGTCACCTCTCCGGGGACAGGTCGGTACGGTCGATCCAGGTGGGGGAGACGAAGATGTTGTCGCCGGCGGGGGCTTCGGAGGCTTCCAGTAGGGACCAGGTGCGGGACTCTTCGACCAGGTGCTCCCAGGGCGCGGTCCAGTCGAGTTCCCCATCCAGGCCGGGACCGGAGATGCCGTACGTGCGGCCGGCGTCCACTCGCCAGAACTGGGAGTAGAGGATCACCTGGGCGTGGTCGGCCAGGTCGTTGACGATCTCGGTGAAGTGGGCCGAGGGCCAGCCTGGGGCGTTGTCCGCAGCGGTGGGGCGTAGGCGTGCGGTGAGCGGTGGGACGACGGGGGTGCGTGCGCCGAGTTCGGTCAGCTCCCAGCGGATGCCGACGGACTCGGTCCAGTCCGGTGGGGTTGCCCGTTCCCGGCAGGCGCGGTAGGCGCGGCGCAGGGGCCCGACGGCACCGTTGATCTCCAGGCTCGCCAGGGCCATGGCCGCCCGTTCGCGGACGGTCGGGTTGTCGCTGTCCAGTAGGCCGATGAGAGCGGGGCCGCAACGGGGATCGCCCACCTCCTCGAAGACCTCGATGGCGCTCAGCTGACCGAAGCCGCCGAGGGAAGGCAGGCCATTGATGACGGTGGGTATGGCGTCGGCGCCGATCCAGATCAGCTCCGCGCGGGCGTCGTAGGACTCGTCGGCCTTGCCGTCGAGCTGCTGGACGAGTGTCTCGATGTGGGAGGTCATGACGCGGAGTGGTCCCGGCGCCAGAAGGTGGGAAGCCACCAGCAGAGCACCGAGCCGTCGTCGGGCCACGGAGCGCGGTCCTCGGCCGTCCAGTCCTCGAAGGAGTCCCGTGTCAGATCGATGGGGCGCCAGGCGGGGTCGAGCGGCTCGTCCTCGGCCGGAGGGCGGGCGTACCGGCGGCCGTGCTCGTCGCAGGCGCCGAAGTCCTGGTAGTTCCGCTGGGCCTCGATCAGGGAGACCTTGTTGGCCCCGCCAGCCACGGTGGGCCAGCGGAACTGGACCCCGTCGTCCTCCCAGAAGCAGACGGGGCAGATCTCGTACGAGCCGGGCATCGCGCCCAGCACGCGGTGCCCGCAGCACGGGCAGGGGTAGGAGTCGCTCACCTGCGCAGTCTCTTTGCAGGTCCTGCCGGTGTGCCAGGGATTTCGCTGCCTCGGAGCCCCCGGCCAGTCCGCAGGACACCCGTAAACGGCCGTCGGGAGCCAACGCATGCCAACCGGGAAATCCCAGGTCAGAGCCCTAGAGGGGGCTCCGCCGCAGGTCAGGATCAGCCCGCAGACATTCCGCTTCAACGTCTGATCGCATGTATGGAGGCAGCCTGACCTGCGGGAACGCGGGTCAGGCCGTCGCGCTGTCCGCATCAGTCCGTAGAACGGTTCGACGTGGCACGGCTGCGTCGTGCATTCGGGCCGCGGCAGCGACCTGGAGTCAACCGGCCGTCGCAACATCGGGTTCTAGTAGATGCTCGTTCGATCGCCTCGCCGTTCGCATGGCGCGCGACGCTCATGGGCGCCGTGACCGTCGTCTGGCCCCGTCTCTCACCAGCCGTGTCGCCATCGAGGCGCAGCCTACCGCCCCTGCCCTTCTCGTGGGCTCGACCTCTTCGTCGTTCCGGTGGACGATCGACGTCGAGGCGTCGATCAGCACTGACGCATTGACGTAATATTTACGTCACTCTAGGGTGGGGGCATGCTCTTCCCCACGCCTGCTCTCACCGCCGAGGATCAGCGCGTTCTCGGCGAGATCGAAGACCTTCGTCGCTCGTTGCGCCTCCAGGTCCGGTCCACTCCGGTGAAGTGGACCGAAGGGCTGCGCAAGTTCTTGACCGCGGATGCGGTGGCGGCCTCCAACTCGATCGAGGGTTTCAGGGTGTCCACGGTCGACGTCGAGGACTTGCTGGAGGGCGAGCGGGATGTTGACGTCTCCGAGGAGGATCGCGAGGAGACGCTGGCCTATCAGCGGATGATGACCTATATCCAGACGCTGCATGACGTCGCGGACTTCCGGTACAGCAAGGAGTTGCTCAACGCGCTGCATTGGATGCTGCAGGGACACCGGAACGCCCCGCGGAAGCCGGCCGGGCAGTGGCGCCGTGGTGCGGTGTACGTGACAGACGCCCGCGACCCCAGTATCGCGGCATATACGGCACCGGACGCAGTCGAGGTGCCTGCCTTGACGGGTGAACTGGTCGACTGGCTGAACACGGACGACGGCTCGCACCCGCTGGTGCGGGCCGCCATGGCGCATCTCCACCTCGTTGCCATCCACCCATGGGCGGATGGCAACGGCCGCATGTCCCGATCCCTCCAAACGCTCATGATCGCGAGACAGGGAGAACTGGCTCCCGAGTTCTCCTCGATCGAGGCTTGGCTGGGGCGCCCCGGCAATACCTGGGAGTGCTATCGCGAGTTGCAGCGTCGGGGGGCCACCTACCGCCCCGACCAGGACGTCTCCGATTGGATCCGTTTCAACCTCACCGCGTACCACCAGCAGGCGCAGACCGTACGCAATCGCCTGGATCGTTCGAGTCGGGTGTGGCTCCTGCTGGGTGAGTTCGCGGAGAGCCGGGGGCTGGACGAGAGGGTGGTTTCCGCCCTGCACGATGTGGCGATGTCCGGGCGGGTGCGTCGTACACGCTACGAACGAGCGGAGGACCTGAGTCTGCAGCGAGCCCAACGCGACCTGCGGGACCTGGTCGCGGGCGAGGTCCTGACATCGGTCGGCCGCACCCGTGCCCGCTTCTACACCGCCGGCCCCGCCTTTCCGGGGTCGGCTCTTGAAGCGGCCCGGACGCCGTTGGCACTGGCTGATCCGTACACGCACTGAGGGCATCTCGCGAACTGCCGAATCAGTCACGATGGGCGGTGCGGAACAGGCGCACTCGGGGCACGCGCAACTTGTTGTTCGCTCCGCTGTCCATGGCCGGCGGAGCTGGACCTCGTCGTCCTCCCGGAACCAGATCGGCCAGACTTCGTGCGAGCCGGGCATCTCGCCCAGCACGCGGTGCCCGCAGCATGGGCAGGGGTAGCGGTCGCTCACCTGGGCAGTTTCCTTGTGCCGGTCCCGCCCGTGTGTCATGGATTTCTCTGCCTCGGCACCCCCGGCCAGTCCGCAGCCAGTCCGCGGGACACCCGTAAACGGCCGTCGGGGGCCAACGTACGCCAATGAGGAGATCCCATTTCAGAGCCCTGGAGGGGGCTCCGCAGCAGGTCAGGATCGGGGTTCAGGTATTCCGCTTCAACAACCGACATATCGTCGACGACTGTGCCCGAACCGCTTGCTGGTGGGTCGATCACAGGCCCGTCCGTAGGGAGTCCTCGCCCCTGGGGCAGTGGCAGGTCTGGTCGGCGTGAGACCGCCTCAGACCTTGACGACCTCCACGGAAGGGCCGCACAGGAGTGTCAGCTCCTCATACGCCTCCGTCGGCCTCCGCCTCCTGGGGAAGGCCGACCGAGTCCTCGGACGCCGCCTCCCGTCGCCGTCCGGGCGTCCTGGTCGCAGACGGGTCCGGACGGGTGCCTTGCGTCCGCGTTCCGGGGGGTCGATTGGTGGGTAAAACCCCAGATGGAGGCTGATTCGATGCCGTGGTTCGTATGGCTGCTCGCCGCCGGAGTGCTTGGGGTCGCGGAGTTCTTCACCCTGACCCTGGTCTTCGGGTTGCTGGCGGGCGCCGCGCTGGTTGCCGCTGTGGTCGCCGGTGTCGGCATCGGGCTTTTCGGTCAGCTGGTGGCGCTCGGGGCAGCGGCGGCGGCGGGACTCGTCATCGTCCGGCCCGTCGCGCTGCGGCACATGACCCAAGCACCCCTTGCCCGTGAGGGCAGCGCCGCGCTGATCGGCGGGCGGGCCGAGGTCATGCAGGAGGTCACCGCGAGCCACGGCCTGATCAAGATCTCTGGTGAGGAATGGTCCGCCCGTGCTCTCGACGAGAGCCACGTGATCCCGGTGGGGGCGGTGGTGGACGTCATGGAGATCGAAGGCGCCACGGCGATCGTCTACCCCCGCGAACTTCTCCCATGAACGGCTGAACACATCCCCACGGAGGAATGGTGGATCCGGTTGTCATCCCGATTCTCGTCGCGGCGATCGTGGTTCTCTTCCTGGTGGCCGCCACGGTGCGGATCGTCCCGCAGGCGCGCCGCTACAACATCGAACGGTTCGGCCGGTACCAGCGAACGCTGCAACCCGGCCTGAACTTCGTCGTGCCGGTGGCAGACCGCGTCAACACCAAACTCGACGTGCGCGAGCAGGTGTATTCGTCCGATCCCAAGCCGGTGATCACCGAGGACAACCTCGTGGTGAACATCGATACGGTGCTCTATTACCAGATCACCGACCCGCGAGCGGCAGCCTACGAGGTCGCCGACTACCTGCAGGCGATCGATCAGCTCACCGTCACCACGCTGCGGAACCTCATCGGCTCCATGGACCTGGAGGAGACGCTCACCTCGCGCGAGGAGATCAACGCCCGGCTCCGTACCGTCCTCGACGATGCCACCGGCAAGTGGGGCATCCGGGTCAACCGCGTCGAGATCAAGGCCATCGATCCGCCGCATTCCATCCAGGAGGCGATGGAGAAGCAGATGCGGGCCGAGCGGGACAAGCGCGCCGCCATCCTGCACGCCGAAGGGGAGCGGCAGGCCAAGATCCTCACCGCCGAGGGCACGAAGCAGAAGGACATCCTGGAGGCCCAGGGCACGCAGCAGGCCATGATCCTGCGGGCGGACGGCGAGGCGAAGGCGGTGGAACTGGTCTTCCAGGCCGTTCATCGCAACAACGCCGACTCGAAGGTCCTGGCCTACAAGTACCTCGAGACGCTTCCGCATCTGGCGAGGAGCGACAACAACACGTTCTGGGTGATCCCGGGGGAGCTGACCGAGGCGATGCGCACCGTCACCAGCGCCTTCGGCGATCGGTCGACTACGGGTCTTCCCGGATCCGCGCAGCCGGAGGAAGCGACCGCCGGCGATGCCGATGGCGTGTCGGACGAAGGCGGGTCCCCGGAGCTTGAAACCGGCTCGCCGCTCTCGCTCGACGCCGCCACGGCTGCTGACGAGGTCGCGCAGCAGGCTGCCGCCGTGGTGAGCGACGCGAAGGCCGAGGCCGAGGCCGCCGGCGCGCCCCAGGTGCCGGGCCGGGGACAGAACTCCAGCGACTGAGCGCCGGAGGCAGAGCTCCGGGAACCCCGCTGTGACCACTCCCGCAGCAGGTCGCCGTCGGGGTCTCCGAGCGGGCCGGTTCCCTCACCGTGACCCTGCCCATGACGATTTCCTTGACCGGTGGGTGCTCGCCCGTCACCGCCGTGCTCGCCGCCGCACGCCACGACCGATGATCCCGGCGGAGGCGCGCCCCGACGATGGACGACCACGCTGGTCCGTCAGTCGTCTGTGACACTGTCCGGACTGCTCTCCGTACCGTTGTTCGTACCGCGAAGCGAGTGGCGCCGGACGCGAGCCCCGGCGAGTACGAGGACCGCCTCCGGGCGATCGCCGCGCAGTGGTGCCAGACCGGCATGGGGGGCGCCGACAAGGGGAGGGGACAGTAACCGATGGACAAGAAGTGGCTGCCGCTGACGGTCGTGCTCGGCGCCGCCGGGGTGGCCGTCGTGACGGCGAGCTTCTGGCCTGAAGGCGAGAGGCCGCCGCTGCCGCAGACGCTGTGTCACGGGGCGCTCAGCCGGCAGACGGCGGAACTGATCGACGACGGGAAGGGGGGCGAGGTCAGCACGGAGGAGTGGGAGAGCAAGGGCAAGAGCACCGATTACGCGGTGTTCAAGGGGTGCCACGTGCAGCGCGCCGATGCGGACAGCGACTACCCCCGAGGGGTCTACACCCTGATCATCGATGACAACCGGAACGACCCTCACTACAGGCCCAAGAACGCCGTCCCCCTTGGCCCCGGCTTCACCGGCTGGGTGCTTCCCGACAAGGCCGAGGCCAACCTGCCCGCCGGTTGTGCCGCCCGCATGGGCTCGACGGCGCCGAACATCACGGTGACGTTCATAGCGCCCTCGAAGAAGGGGGAAGAGGAGGAGAAGGACCTCGTCGACCCGGACGCCCCCGAGATCCGCAACAACGCGGCCGTCGTGCGGGAAGCCGCCACCAAGCTCGCCAGGAAGTACGGCTGCACCGCCTGACCGTCAGCTGACCGTGGACCGTGCACAACGAGCCGCGCTGCTCCCGCACGGTGCCGGCGCTCACGCCCGCAGATACGCCAGCACCGCGAGCACCCGGCGGTGCCCCTCCGTGCCCACCGGCAGGTCCAGCTTGCTGAAGATGTTGCCGATGTGCTTGTTCACGGCCGCCTCGCTGATGAACAGGTGCTTGGCCAGGCTCGCGTTGCTGCGGCCCTCCGCGACCAGCGCGAGCACCTCGCGCTCGCGGGCGCTGAGCCGCTCCAGCGGGTCCTGGTGCAGCCGGACCAACTGCTGGATGACCTCGGGGTCCACCACGGTCCCGCCGGCGGCGACCCGCTCGATCGCGGAGGTGAAGTCCGCCACCGCGCCCACCCGTTCCTTGAGCAGGTAGCCCACCCCTGCGCCGCCGCCCGAGTCCAGCAGGCGCAGCGCGTAGGACCTCTCCACGTACTGGCTGAGCACGAGCACGGGCAGTCCGGGGAAAGCCGTGCGCAACTCGACCGAGGCGCGCAGTCCGTCGTCGCCGAGCGACGGAGGCATCCGGACGTCCGTGACGATCAGGTCGGGCCGGTCGGCGCGGACCGCCTCGACCAGGGCGTCGGCATCGCCGACGGCCGCCACCACGTGGTGGCCGACCCGTTCCAGCAGCCCGACGAGGCCTTCGCGCAGCAGTACGGCGTCCTCGGCCACGATCAGGCGAAGCGACACGGGACCTCCACGTGCACCAGGGTGGGGCCACCGATCGGACTCGACACCCGCATCCGGCCGTCGAGAGCGGCGACCCGGTCCGCGAGGCCGGTCACGCCGCTGCCCGCGGGGTCGAGTCCGCCCCGGCCGTCGTCCGTGATGTCGAGGGTGAACAGGTCGGAATGGTAGCGACCGTGGACGTGCGCGGTCGTGGCGCCGCTGTGCTTGGCGACGTTCGTCATGGCCTCGTTGATCAAGTAGTACATCGTCGTCTCTAGTTTTCTGGGCAGCCGCTGGGGCAGCTTCAGGTCCACGGCCACCGGGATGGGAAAGCGGCCCGCGTAGTCCTCGATCGCCGCGACGAGTCCGTGGTCGGCGAGGACCGGCGGGTTGAGGCCCCGGATCAGAGCACGCAACTCCTGTTGTGCAGTGGAGAGTTGGTTCTCGGCCTTGGTGAGCAGTTCGTCCTGTGTGGAGCCCTCCTCGACGTCCAGGCGCATGAGGCCCAGGACCATGCCCAAGGACACGAGGTGCTGCTGGGCCCCGTCGTGCAGGTCACGCTCGATCCGCACCCGCTCGGCGTCGAAGGAGTCCAGCAGGCGCGACTGCGAAGCGCGCACCTCGCGCAGCTCCTCGCCCAGTTCCTTGTCCCGGGGAGCGAGGAACGTACGGGCCATGACGGCGCGGGCGCCGGCCCACGAGGTCACCGCGTACGGCGAGGAGAGCAGCACGATCACGGCGAACACCGTCCACGGCCAGGTCTCCGCGGACGTCGCGGCGATCAGCGTGGCCGGCACCCCGAAGGAGAAGCCGAGCACCAGGAGGTCGAGCCACCACAGGGCCGCCGCCGACAGCAGCGTGAACACCAGCTCCCGCCAAGTGGCCTGCTCCTTGAGCCGGGTGGCCACCCAGCCGCGCAGCCCCGGGGAGTCCGGCTTGCGGTGCGGGTCGGCCAGCCGGTCGAGGTCCACCAGGCGCAACCGCCGGCGCTCCACCGTGGCCACCACGGTGGAGGCGAGGACGAGGCCGACCAACGGTGCCACGCCGATCAGCACGACGAGCAGGGCCACGCCCGCCGCCAGGCCGAGCGCGAAGACGAGGACCGCCGCGGCACCGACCAGGACGCCGCCGGTCAGATACCCGAGGGACCGCCAGGGCCAGCTGGAGGTCAGAAAGCTCAGGGGGTGCTGAGCCATGGCCTGCCAGGCCGTCGTGGGTTGCATGCGATCAACGTACCCAGGAGATCTCCACCGGATCCCCGCGGCATCGGAGTCCCCGCGCCGGGCCGTCCGGGGCGTGGGGGTAGAGCTGGCTCTACCTGAGGAGTAGAGAGCGGGCCAGTGCCCCGACCACCCCCGCACGGTGAGATCGATGCATGACGACGACGAGCCGCAGCACCCCCGCACAGAACGCGGTCGAACTCCACGGCCTCCGCAAGGTGCACGGCACCGGCGGACGACAGGTCACCGCTCTGGACGGTGTCTCCCTCGGCTTCCCCCGCGGCACCTTCAGCGCGATCATGGGCCCCTCCGGTTCCGGCAAGTCGACCCTGCTGCAGTGCGCGGCCGGCCTCGAACGGCCTTCCGAGGGGAAGATCGTCCTCGCGGGTGCGGACATCGGCCGGCAGAACGAGAAGGAGCGCACCGAACTGCGCCGCAAGCACGTCGGGTTCGTCTTCCAGGCCTTCAACCTGGTCGAGTCCCTGACGGCCGCGCAGAACGTGGAGCTCCCGTCCCGGTTCGCCGGCCGCAAGGTCAGCCGCGAGCAGGTCGAGCAGGCGCTCGCCTCCGTGGGACTCGCAGAGCGCGCCGGACACCGCCCCAGTGAGCTCTCCGGCGGTCAGCAGCAGCGCGTCGCCCTCGCCCGTGCCCTCGTCACCCGCCCCGACGTCCTCTTCGCGGACGAGCCGACCGGCGCCCTGGACACCGTCACCTCGCGCGAGGTGCTGCGGATGATGCGGATGCTGGTGGACCAGGAGGGCCAGACCACCCTGATGGTCACCCACGACCCGGTGGCCGCGGCCCACGCCGACGTCGTCATCTTCCTCAAGGACGGTCGCACCGCCGACCGCATCTCGCTCGACCGCCAGGCCGGTGTGAACAACGCCGCCGCGATCGCCACCCACATGGCCCGGCTGGAGGCCTGAGAGACATGCTGATTCTCGCGAACGTCCGTGAACGCCGGTCCGGCTTCCTCGGCGCCTTCGTCGCCGTCCTGGTCGGCGTGGCCCTGATCACCACCACCCTGGTCATCTACGACTCCGCCAAGGCCAAGGTCCAGCCGCGCTACGAAGGCACCGCGGCCCTTGCCCTGCCGCCGCAGGCCGTCGACACCGACGGCAGCCCCGAGGACCGGATGCCCTGGAACGCGTCCGAGGCCGAGCCACTGGTTTCCGGCCTGGAGAAGGTCCCGGGCGTGGCCGACGCGGTGGTGGACCGCTCCTTCTACGCCCAGGCGATCAGGGACGGCGAGCCCGTCACCGACGAGGGCGCCCTGGAGTCCGGGCACGGCTTCTCCAGCACGCAGATGGCACCGTACGAGCTGGTCTCCGGGCGGGCTCCCGCCACGACGGACGAGGTCGTCGTCGACCGCGCCCTCGGTGCGACGGTCGGCAGCGAACTCACCGTCAACACCACGCAGGGCCGAAAGCAGTTCAAGGTCGTCGGCACGGTGGACGGTCCTGGCTACTACTTCAGCGAGGAGTTCGCCGCCGGGCAGCAGCCCGGTGTCTCCACCATCGCCCTGATCCCCGACGAGGGCGCCGACACCGGTGCCGTCGTCGCTGTGGCGAAGAAGGTCGTCGGAGACCACGGCAGCGTGGTCTCCGGTGACGGACGGGCCGAGCTGCAGCCCGCGTACATCGAGCACAAGCGCTTCCTCGGCGTCCAACTGATCAGCGCCATGGCCCTGCTGGGCCTGTTCACCACGGTGTTCGTGGTGGCCTCCATGCTGGTCCTGTCGACCGGCATGCGCCGCCGCGAGATCGGCCTCCTGCGCACCATCGGCGCCTCGCCGAAGCAGATACGCCGCATGATCCTCGGTGAGGCCGCCGTGGTCGGCCTGGCCGGCTCGGTCGTGGGCTGCGTGGCCGGCGTGGCCGCGACGCCGCTGCTGCTCTCGACCCTCAAGGGCCTGGACGTCACCCCGCCCGGCATGCAGATCGGCATCGCCGCCTGGCCGCTGCTGGTGGCCTCCGTGATCGGCATCGGCGTCAGCGTGATCGGCGCCTGGAGCGCGGGCCGCAAGGCCACCGAGGTCGCCCCGATCGAGGCACTGCTCGACAGCCGCTCGGCCAACAAGGGCAGGGGGCGCGGTCGCTGGATCGCGGGCCTGTCCGTCCTCGGCCTCGGTGTCCTGCTCGCCATCGGCACCGCCACGACCACCGCCGACAGCCGCATCAACACGGGGATCTTCGCCACCATGACGCTGATCGTCGCGGCGGCCCTGCTGGCTCCCGTCTTCGTCGGACCCGTCGGACGGCTCCTGACCGCCCCGTTCCAGCGCAGCGGCAGGGCCACTCCGGTCCTGGTCCGGGCCGAACTGGTCGCCAACCCGCGCCGCGCCGCCTCCCTGGTGGCACCGGTCATCGCCGCCGTCGGCTTCGCGGTGCTGCTCAGCGGCATGGTCGAGACGATGAGGGTCGCCTACCCGGCCGGTGAGGCACTGAAGGTCGCAGGCCAGACGATCGTCACGCCGGACGGCACCCCGGGCAACACCGACGAGGTCGTCGCCGCCAACCCGGTCGGCAAGGCCGCCCTGCCGACCCGCGCGTTCGTCGGGGCGGAGAGGGCGCAGGACGGCGAGGGCGCCGGTGCGGCCACCGTCCTGGACGTCCTGGGCAGCCGGGACCCGAAGTGGAACAAGCAGGGACAGGCGGTCCTCGGCAAGAGGACGGCCGGCGAGCTGGGCCTGAAGCAGGGCCAGGAAGTCCCCGTCCGGTTCGCGGACGGCGCGACCGTCACGCTCACCGTCGCCCAGGTGCTGCCCGACGACCCGGCCCGCGGCGACTTCGTGGTCGCCCGTGACCTGGTCCGCGCCCACGACCCGGCCGCGCTCACCGACGACGTCTTCGTCCCCGCCGACGCCGAGGCCTCGGCCGCGGTGCCCGGGGTGATGCTGCACGACGCCGCCGCGTTCGCCCTGGCCGATTACAACACCGACGCCGAGCTCACCGACTCCCTCGCCACGATGCTGATCGTCATCGCCGTCGGCTACAGCGTGATCGCCGTCGCCAACAGCATGGCCATGGCGGCCCACGGCCGGCGCCGCGACTTCGCGGTGATGAAGTCGGCCGGCGGCACCGTCCGCCAGCTCCTGTTCACCTCGGCCGGCGAAACCACCCTGGTGGTCGTCATCGGCGCCGCCCTCGGCGTCCTGGTCACGCTGCCCCCGCTGGCCGGCATGGCGGCGGGCCTGTCCGAGGCCACCTCCTCGGACGTGAGCCTGCACCTGAACTCCGGCTCCGTCGTCACCGCAGTCATCGGCACGCTGGCGGCGGCCGTGCTCGCGGGGATCGCGGTCACGGCGAAGACGCTCAGGCGGCAGGCGGCGTAAGGCTCCCAGGGGGCGAGGGACCGGAGCGCGGCGCCCTCACTCGCGCGCCGCGTGCAGCAGTGAGCCGAGCTGGGTCCGCGAGCGGACACCGAGCTTGCGGTACACGCGGGTCAGGTGGTTCTCGACGGTCTTGGCGCTCAGGAACATGCGCGCCGCCACCTCGCGGTTGCTGGCGCCCTCGCCCACGAGCGCCGCGATCTGTCCCTCCGCGGGCGTCAGGGACTCGAAGAGCCGACGCACCGGTGCGGCCCGGTCGTCGGTGCGCGACTCGCCCGGGCGGCCGGTGCCGCAGCGTTCGAGGGCGTCGGCCGCCTGCTGCCGCCAGGGGAGGGCGGTGCAGTCGGTGAACAGCGCCAGCGCTGCGGAGGCGGCCTGTCGGGCGGGCGCGGACCGCCGCCTCCGGCGCTCGATCGCGCTTCTGACGAGCAGGCATTCCCCCTGTTCGAGCGGCTGGGCAAGCATCGAGAAGCCGCGCTCGGCCTCGCCCAGCAGCGCGATCGCTCGGTCCGGGTCGCCTTCGGACGCCTGGAGCACGGCCTGTGCCCTGTGCAGTTGGAAGGTCACGGCACAGGCGGACGGATCGGCGACGTCCCGGGCCAGTTCGGTGCGCGTTTCGGCGATCAGTTCCGACGCTTCCCGCAGTCTGCCGAGGCGGGCCAGCCCGGTGGCGAGGTCGGCGTGCCACCGCAGGACCACGGGGGCCTGCAGTCCGTGCGTGCGCTCCGCCTCGCGCACCCGCTCAAGCATCGCCGTGCCGCGCGGGACGTCGCCGGAACGCATCAGGGCCTGTCCGAGCACGTGCAGGCCGCGCCCCAGGAAGATGGTGTCCTGCTCCTGCTCCGAAGCACGGACGGAATGCTCGGCGAAGGACGTCGCGCGCTCCAGGCAGCCTCCGGCCAGCTCGGCCACCGCGAGGCTGTACCAAGCCGGCCCCGGGCTCGTACCGAGTTCCCGTACGACGCGCACGGCGCGGTCGGCGAAGTCGAGTGCTTCGCCGCACCGCCCCATCCGGGCCGACGTCTCCGCCACGGAACGCAGCACCACCACCAGTTCGTCGTCCAGACCGCGTTCGACCTGGGCGAGCATGCGGAGCAGGTCGGTGCGCGCCTCGACGAGCCGGTCGTCGAAGAACGCGAAGCGGGCCGCGTTGAACCGCGGCGTCACGTGCAGCAGCCCGGGGGGCGCCACGTCCGGCAGGGCCAGGGCGGCGGTGAGCGCCCGCTCGGACTCGGCCGGGCGACCGGTGACCCTGGCGGAGACGGCCTGCATCGTCAGGGCGATCGCCTCGGTCGTGGCGTCCCCTGCCGTACGGGCCAGCACGGCGGCGGTCGCGGCCTCCACGCCGCTGGCCTCGTGCATGCCCTTGACCATCGCCGCCCATGACAGGCGCAACCGCACCGGAGCCAACAGCGCCGGGTCGTCCCCGGCGTCCACGAGGGCACCGGCGAACACCTCGTCCATTCCCGCGAGGGCCTGGCCGGAGAGGTCGATCAGCGCCTGCCGCACCCGAACCCGTTGGGAGGGGTGCGCGTCGGCGGCCAGCACGGCGTCCGCGGCCCGGTGGACGATGTCCGGCAGGGCGCCCGCAGCCCCCACTTCCGCGGCGCAGACCAGCCACTCCAGCCGTTCGGCGTCGCGGTCGGCCGGGGTGCGGTCGGCGGCCAGTAGGTACAGTTCGGCTCCCAGGGCGCGGGCCCCGTTGCGGCAGGCGGTCTCGGCGGCGGTCACCAACGAGCGGGTGAGGGCGGCGTCGGGACTCGACGAAGCCAGGGCCCGGTGCCGGACCCGACTGGCGGCGTCACTGACCACGGAGGCCAGGGTGAGGTGCGCGCGCCCCCGTTCGGCTGCCGACGCCAGGTCCGCCACGACACCGGCGACCGTCGGCGGCGTGAAGCGGATCGTGCCGTCGTCGTCCAGGAGCAGTCCCGCCGCGGCGGCGGCCACCACATCGGCGTGTTCGCGCCCTGCCCTGCGCAGCAGGTCGACGGTGGGTCGGCCTGCCAGGGCGGCCGTCAGGACGGTCGTCCGCGCCTGCGCGGGCAGCAGGCCGAGCCGGTCGGCGATCAGCCGGTGCAGCAAGGGGGGCAGCGGTACCGGGCGACGGCCCCCCGGAAGCCGGTCGCCGAAGGCTCCGGCGAGCGCCAACGCCAGGAACGGGTTGCCCCCGGAGTCGGCGTGCAGCTTGTTGGCGACACGCTCGTGCAGCGCGTACTCCGCCAGGAGCTCTGCCGATTCCGCGGGAGTGAGCGGCGGTACGGGGATTTCCTCGGTGTCCGGGAGGACCCGTGGCCCCGGGCGGGCGGCGGCGACCACGCGGAACCGGTCGCCCCTCACGCGGCGGATGGCGTAGGCGAGGACGTCGGAAGAGGTCGTGTCGATCCACTGGGCGTTGTCGAGGAGCAGCAGCACCGGCTCTTCGGCGGCGAGGCGTTCGAGCAGGGCCTGCCACGCCAGCCGGCTCTCGCGCGGCTCCGGGGCGCCCCGGGTCGCGCCGCCGTGCGCCCGCAGGGCCGTGACGTCCACGGATGCCCGCAGCCGTTCCGGGACCTGACGGACGAAGCGGTGGGGGATCTGCCGCAGCAGATCGGCCAGTGCCGTGCCGGCCATCCACCGGTCGTGCTCGGCACCGGTGACCTGAAGCACCCGTCCGCCCGCACGGCGGGCCGCCACGGCCAGGGCATCGAGCACGGAGCTCTTGCCGATGCCGCTCGGACCGGTGAGGAGCACGCGCCGTCCGGCTGCGGTGCGCGTCTCGACGGAGTCCAGCAGCTCCGTCCTGCCGATGAGGAACGGCCCGTCCGCGGGCCCGTTGAGCGAGTTCAGGGCGTGTTCGATCATGTGGCCCGCCCCCTTGGTTCCGGCGTCGGGAGGTCTGCCGGTTGACCATAACCAGTGGTGGTGGGGGGTGCAATGGCCGGTGAACGCCCGGCGTGCGGGGCCCCGGGGACGGGGCCCGGCCGCCGGGGGGGTGGGGAGGGGCGGGGGGGGTGTGTTTTTAAAAACATAAGCTGCCCGCCACACTTAGATTGTTTATATAGGGGGGTGGGGGGTGTTTTTTGTCCTCCCGGGGGGGGGGGGGGGGGGGCGGCGGGGGGGGCGCGCCGGGGGGGGGGGGGCCGGCGGCCCCCCCCCCCCCCCCGCCGGGGAGGTCGTCAGGGACGGGGGTGCTCCTGACGGATCCGGTTTACGGCTGGTAGTCGGCGACGTCCAGTGTCACGTCGTCGACCAGGAAGGCGGTCGGGAGGCTGGAGTCCTCGCTGCCGATGAAGCGGATCATCACGGTCTGGTCCGCGAACGGCGACAGGTCGACGCCGTGTCGGACGTAGTCGGCCGACTGCTCGATGTTCGTGTGCGTCTTCAGGGTGTCGAGCAGCGTCCCTTCCTCGGACCACACCTGGACCCGGAGGAAGTCCCAGGCCCGGGTGTTGCCCTCCATGCTGGCCACGCGCAGCGAGTAGTTGAGCGTGGCGGGCCCGCAGCCCGCGGGGATGCGGACGTTCTGGGAGAACCTGTCCGTTCCCGTGGTGCCGCGGCCGTTGAGCGACGCGTACCACTGGCCCGTGTGGGGGGCGTACGTCGTCGTGTCGTCGGTGATCACGGACTCGGGGCTGGCCGTCCATCCGGTGGCGCCGTCCTCGAAGCCGGGGTTGACCAGCTTCTGGCCCTTGTCACAGGGGCCGCCGCTCACGGCGAGCGTGTAGGAGACGGCGTGCCGGGCGGAGGGGCTGGTGCCGATGATCGTGATCGGGTAGGTGCCGTTGGGGGTGGCGGAGGTGGTGGCGATGGTCACGGTCGAGCTGCCGCCCGCGGTGACCGATGCGGGGCTGAGGGTGATCGTGGCGTCCCTCGGCATGCCCAGCGTCGTGAACGCGATGTTCTCGGCCTCACCCCGCACGATGGTGGTCGCGATGTCGGTGGTGACGGACTGGCCGACGGTCACGGCGCCCGAGGAGGAGCTCAGCGACATCGAGAACTCGTTGGCGACGTTGGACGCCGTGGTGCGCAGCAGCTTGTTGGGCGAGCCCGTTCCGGGCGAGGTGACGATGCCGGTGGTGGCCTCGTTGACCATGACGTCCCGGACCTGCTGCGGTGTCCAGGTGGGGTTCTGCCCGAGGATCAGGGCGGCGTTGCCCGCGACGTGGGGGGACGCCATCGAGGTCCCGTTGAGCGTGCTGGTGGCCGTGTCACTGGTGTTCCAGGCCGAGGTGATCACGCTGCCGGGCGCGAAGATGTCCAGGCAGGTGCCGAAGTTGGAGAAGGAGGAGCGCGCGTCGCTGGAGGTCGTGGCGCCGACGGTGATCGCCGAGGGGGCGGAAGCGGGCGAGACTCCGCAAGCGTCGGCGTTCTCGTTGCCCGCAGCGACCGCGTGGCTGATGCCTGCGGCCGTCGACCGGGCCACGGCGTCGTTCATGGCCACGCTGGACGTACCACCCAGGCTCATGTTGGCCACGGCGGGCTTGACCGCGTTGGCGGTCACCCAGTCGATGCCCGCGATGACACCCGCGGTCGTTCCGCTGCCCGAGCAGTTGAGCACCTTGACGGCGACGAGGTTCACCCCCTTGGCGACGCCGTGCGCGGCGCCGCCGACGGTGCCCGCGACATGGGTGCCGTGACCCTGGCAGTCGGAGTCGACTCCGTCACCGGTGGTGTTGGTGCCCCAACTCGCGCGGCCACCGAAGTCGGTGTGGGTGGTCCGGATCCCGGTGTCGATGATGTAGGCGTGAACGTTGGTGGCCAGGACCGGGTACGCGTACGAGGAGTCCAGCGGCAGGCCGGCCTGGTCGATCCGGTCCAGTCCCCAGGACGGCGGGTTGGCCTGGGTGTCGCCGGGGCCGGGGCCGGTACCCGGGTCGGTGGGGGTCGGGTCGGTCGGCGTCGGGTCCGGGGTCGGGTCGGTCGGCGTCGGGTCCGGGGTGGGGTCCGTCGGCGTCGGGTCGGTGGGCGTCGGGTCCGGGGTGGGGTCGGTGGGCGTCGGGTCCGGGGTCGGGTCCGTCGGGGTCGGCTCCGGGGTCGGGTCCGTCGGGGTCGGCTTGGGCTTGGGACCGTTGCCGTTCCCGTTGCCGTTCCCCTTGCCCCGGGTCGAGGCGGCGGGATCGATCAGGCTGACGGTCTGGTTGGCCTCGACGCGGGCGACCGCCGGGTCGGCGGCCAGCGCGCGGGCGTCGTTCTCGCTCATGGCGAGGGAGAAGCCCTGGAGCGCCTCGCGGTAGACGTGCTCGACCTTGCCCTTGTGCTTCTTCGCGAGGCGGTCGGCGTTGGACGCCGGGTTCTGGCCGTCCTTGAGGGTCACGATGTAGCTGTCGGCGATGCGCTCGGGTGCGTCGAGGCCCTGGATCGCGGTGGTGCTGCGTGGCGCCGGGTCGGCTGGGGCCGCCGACGCCAGCGATGCCACGCCGACCGTCGTCACCGCGAGGGCGGTGGCGACGGCGGTCGACAGGAGGACACCCTGCAGGGTTCTCCCCGGAGGGATTGGTGACTTGCGCATGACAAGACCTCGGGATCTCTGGTGCCCGGCACCGTGTGCCTGCGAGCTGTTGGTGGGGAGGGCCGCCTCCGCCTTTCGGGAGGGGAAGCGGTGCCGATCACCCTAGGGACGCGACCCCTTGGAGGAATCAGGGAAACCCCCTGCATGCCCCGCTCGGTCTTCGCTGACCGCGGCTACGACCTCGACGTCTACCGCGACCGGGTCCAGGCCCGCTCGCTCCTCCGCACCCTCGTCTTCGCCGCCTACGGGGTTGAGGGCCGGGCGGCCCCGGCGAGCGGGCGACGTCCGCCCATGCGCGGGTCCAGCCGTTGGCGAAGTCGCACGGGAGGCCTCCGTACGTCCTCGTCACGTAGCGCCCGACCACGTGGTCGTGGCCGATCTCCCCGGGGTGTCGGGACGGCATAGGTCGATCCTCCGGGTCCTTTGTCGGGGCGGGTCACCCACGGCGGGGGCGGGGGTGGTGACGGCTCATCCGTGCAGTCCGATCGACCCGCCGTGCCCGGAGCCACGCCTTTTCGTCCGGTGGCGACCCGGCGGCGGGGGCCCCTCCCGGCGGGGCGCGCACGTGGTGCCCCGGCCCTTTCCGGTCGTTCTTCCGGTCGCCCCGGGACGACCGCCGCATGCGGTGCGACGGACGGCCGCACCGCCCTGACCACGGCCTTTCGGAGGCGGCGGAGCCGTGGCCGGACCGGTCGCGGGTGCGGGGGCCCCACCCGTTCCCCGTATCCTCGACCACGGGGAAACGGGGGAGAGAAACGGCGGAGGTACACAGGTGGAGTTCCGGCTGCTCGGCTCCGTTGCGTTGGTGACGGAGGGCGGGGACGTGGCCCTGGGGCCCGCCAAGCGGTCCAGTCTGCTCGCCGTGTTGCTGCTGCGGCCCAACAACGCGGTGAGCTCCGGCCAGTTGATCGAAGCCCTGTGGGAGGAGGAGCCGCCCACCCACGCCAAGACCGTCCTCCAGGGACACGTCTCGCGGCTCCGGGCCCTGCTCGCCGAGCACGGTGCCGAGGCGTACGGCGTCGAGCTCGCCACCCAGGGGTCGGCGTACGTCCTGCGGATGCCCGAATCGCTCGTGGACGCGCACCGCTTCGAGGAGCTCGTCGGGCTCGCCGGGATGCAGCGCCGGCCCGCCGACACCGTGCGGATGCTGCGGGAGGCGCTCTCGTACTGGCAGGGACCCGCGCTCACCGGCACGGTGCACAGCAGGCCCCTGGAAGCCGCCGCCGGCGCCCTGGAGGAGATGCGCCTCGCATCGGTGGAGGCGCTGGCCGGGGCGTACGGGGAGCTCGGCGAGCACGGCAGGGCCGCTGCCGTGCTCCGCACCGAGGCCGTCGCGCACCCGCTGCGCGAATCCCTCGCGGCAGCCTTGATGCTCGCGCTGGCGCGCTCCGGCCGTCAGTCGGACGCCATCGACTGGTACCACCGGACCCGGCGGCTGCTCGCCGAGGAACTGGGCGTCGACCCCGGCGAAACGCTCAGCGATGCGTACGCGACGCTGCTCCGCGCCGCCGCCCCCGCCCCCGCACCCCGCCCCGCCGCCAGTGCACGGGCGTCGACCCCCGAGGGGCTGCCGCGGGCACCGCGCGGTTTCACCGGGCGCGGTGCCGACCTGGCCGCGCTCGACCGGGCGGTCCGCGCCGGGGACGGCCCCGTCTGTCTCGTCACCGGACCCGCCGGCGTCGGCAAGACCGCCTTCGCGGTCCACTGGGCGTACGAGCGGCGTGCCGACTTCCCCGGTGGGCGGCTCTTCGCCGACCTCCGCGGTTTCAGCGACACCCCGGCGCCCGAGACCGCAGCCGTCCTGCGGGAGTTCCTGCTCGCCCTCGGCGTCACGCCGCAGCGGATGCCCGAGACCGTCGACGCGCGCGGTGCGCTCTTCCGTTCCCTCACCGCCGACCGCCGGCTGCTCGTCGTCCTCGACAACGCCCGCTCCTCCGAGCAGGTCCGGCCGCTGCTGCCCGGCGGCGAGCACTGCGCGACGCTCGTCACCAGCCGCGACCGGCTCGGCGGCCTCGTCGCCTCGGACGCGGCCGCGCCCGTGCCCCTCGGGCACCTGCAGCCGCCCGCGTCCCGGGAGCTCCTCGCCAGCGTGCTCGGCGCGGAGCGGGTCGCCGCCGAACCCGCCGCAGCCGGGCGTCTCGCCCGGCTCTGCGACGGGCTGCCGCTCGCCCTGCGGGTGACGGCGGCCCGCCTCGCCGAACGGCCGCAGTGGACGCTCGACGCGATGGTCAGCGAACTCGAGGACGAGCAGAACAGGTTGTTGCTGCTCGACGTGGAGGACCGCGGGGTGTCGGCCGCGCTGCACCTCACCGTGCAGCAACTCCCGGACTCCGCGGTCCGGCTGTTCCGCGCGCTCGGCCTGCACACCGGCTCCGACCTGGACCGCTTCGCGGCCAGTGCCCTCGCCGGCACGACGCCCGGGCAGACCTCCGTCGACCTGGACCGGCTCGTCGCCGCCCACCTGCTCACCGAAGCCGTACCCGGCCGCTGGACACCGCACGACCTGGTGCGCCTGTACGCCCGCCACCTCGCTCCACAGGCGGACCCCGAGGGCCTGCCCCGGCTCCTGGACCACTACCTCTACACGGGCCTGGCCGCCGACGCCGCGGCCGAACCGGGCTCGCAGCCCTGTTACGCGCTGCCGGCCGATGCCCGCCGGCCCGCTGCGACCAGGGAGTTCGAGGACCGCACGGCGGCCCTCGACTGGTATGCGGCCGAGCGCCCCGCCCTGGAGGGGGCCGTGGCCGTCGCAGCCGCCCTGGGCATGCACGACCGGGCCTGGCGCCTCGCGCTCGTGCAGTGGCCGCTGATGCTCATGCGCATCGGGGACGGCTGGACGCCGCTCCTGGAGGCCGGGCTGGCCTCCGCCGAGGCCGTCGGCGACCTCGACGCGCAGTCGCGCACGCGCGCCCTGCTCGGTTGGATCCTGCACGAGGAGGGCCGTGACGCCGAGGCGCTCGTCCACCTGGAGAAGGCGCCGGACCTGGCCGCCCGGGCCGGGGACGCCATCAGCGAGGCGATCGCGCACGTCAACCACGCGGCCGTGCTGGACGCGACCGGGGAGTCCGAGCGGGCCGGCCTGCTGATGCTGCACGCCGCCGCGCTGGCCGACCGCACCGGCCACCCCTCCACCCAGGTGCTCACCCTCCAGCACCTGGCCGACCACTGTCTGAAGACGGAGGAGTACGGGGCGGCGCTCGCGCACACCCTGCGCGCGGGGGAGTTGGCCCCTCCCGACGCGGTGGTCGTCCGGGCCCAGCTGCAGATCGTGCGGGGGGAGGCACTGGCCGGCACGGGGCGCCTGGAAGAGGCCGCCGACCAGCTGGAACGGGCGATGGCCGCGTCCGAAGCCGCCGGATACGCCGAGGGGACGGCCCGGGCGGCGGCACACCTCTCCCGGCTGTCAGCGGATCGTTAGCGGCGCGCAAGCAGGACGGCAGCGCGGGTCGTGAAGCTGTATGCAGCACCGAGTTCGGGTGCTGCGGCGCGCCGGACCGACGCGCGCCGACCGACCGCGTCAACGGGGGAGTACCACCATGCGCAACCACCGTAGGAACACCGTCCTGGCCGCCGCCGCCATCGCCGCCCTCTCGCTGGGCCTGACCGCTTGTGGGGGCGAGGACGGGGCCACGGGCGCGAAGGACGCCGGGAGCGCGAACGCCTCCTCGACCGTCGCCGCTCCGGGCGGCAGCAGCACGGCGGCGAGCAGCGGCACGGGCGACGGGGCCGCTGCCGAGGGCGGTTCGACCGCGTCCGGCGGCTCCACCGCCGGTGGCTCCGCGTCCACCGGCTCCACCGCAGGGGGAGTCACCGTCCCGACCGGCTCCAAGGGCGGGAAGTCCCCGGCTGCCGCCCCCGCCTGCGCCTACGGCGACATCAAGGTGACGGCGGCGAAGGAGGACGAGGTGCCGACCGAGCACATCGTCCTCACCGCCACCAACACCTCCGGCCGCTCGTGCACCCTCCTGGAGTACCCGCTGATCGCCTTCGGCCCGATCCAGACGGCCAAGGACGTCCCGGCCGTCGCCAAGAGCAAGCCGGCCGCCCCGATCGTCCTGAAGGCCGGCGAGCCCGCCTACGCCCACGTGCGGATCGCTCTCGGCGGGGTGCACGAGGACGCCCGGGTGGTCAAGGAGTTCAACGTGAACCTCTTCGCCCCCGACGGCCCGGCCGAGGGCAGCATCGTGGTCAAGGCTCCCGCCGGCGGCCTGGCGGTCGACGAAGCGGTCGCGAAGACGGGCTACTGGACGTACGAGCTGCGCAACGGCGCCGACGAGTTCTGATCCGTCACGGCACGAGCCCCGTCTTGGCCCCCGCCCCGCACAGCGGCACCACCGTGAGGCCGGGGCGGGGCGGGGTCGCGGACGTCGCCGCCCAGCAGGCCGCGCCGGTCGCCTCGACGAAGAGGCCACGGCGGGCCAGGTCCCGCTGGGCGGTGCGGATCTGCTCCTCGGTCACGGTCAGGAACGTGCCGCCGGTCGCGCGCACCGCCCGCAGGATCTGCCGGGCGCGGGGCGGCGCCGGGATGGCGATGCCCTCGGCGAGGGTGGGCCGCGCGACGGTCGTGCCGGTGAGGTCCTCCGCGCCCGCGCGGAAGGCCCGGGCCAACGGGGACACGGCTTCCGCCTGGACGGCGACGAGTGCGGGCCGGGTGTCGACGAGCCCGTGACGGTGGAGCTCCTCCACGGCGAGGAAGGCACCGAGGAGCAGGGTGCCGTTGCCGACGGGGACCACGACGGTGTCCGGGAGCCGCCCGCCCAGCTCCTCCCACAGCTCGTAGACGTAGGTCTTGGTGCCGTGCAGGAAGTACGGGTTGTAGACGTGCGAGGCGTAGAAGACACCGGGCTCTCCGGCGGCTTCGCGGGCCGCCCGTGCGGTCGCCTCGCGGTCCCCGGGCACTTCGACGACCCGGGCCCCGTGGGCCCGGATCTGCTCCAGTTTCTTGGGGGAGGTGCCCGCGGGCACGTAGACGACGCAATCGAGTCCGGCCCGCGCGCCGTAGGCGGCGATCGCGGTGCCCGCGTTGCCGCTGCTGTCGGCGAGGACCGTACGGGGCCGGAGGCCGCGGGCGAGCGCGGCGAGCATCACGGCGCCCCGGTCCTTGAAGGAGAGGCTCGGCATGAGGAAGTCGAGCTTGGCCGAAACCGCGTCGGTGAGGGGGACGAGCGGGGTGCGTCCCTCGCCGAGGGTGACCTCGGGGCCGCAGGGAAGCGGCGGCAGTGCCTCCGCATAACGCCACAAGGAATTCACACGTGACGCGAGTGACGCAAGGGGAACCGGTGTGCTCGCGAAGACGAGGTCCCAAGGGCCGCGGCACTTCGGGCAACACCAGGTGAGGGCGTCGACGGTGGACCTGATGTGGCAGCGGGGGCACGCGTAGGCATCCATGAGGAGGAGCATGTCAGCCTCCCGGCAAGGGTGTTGTGCGCCTGCCGGGGCCCTTGTGGGATTCCTATGGATCGGTCAATCTTTCGCTCGACAGCCGGACGTTCAAGACGGCGCGGACCCTCCGCGCTGTATTGACATGCCCTTGTCATATCCCTGTCGTGTTCCTGCCTTACCCCACGAGGAGGACCCCCCACATGTCAGTGATGCGCACACCGCGTCGCCGGATGGCCACCGCGGCGGCCGTCGCCGTCACCGCCCTCACCCTCGGCTCGCTCTCCGCCCTCCCGGCCGCCGCCGCGGCGCCCGCTCCCGAAGGCGTCATCGAGAACGCCGGGGCCGAGGGCACCGTCCCGGGCAGCTACATCGTCACCCTCGACGAGTCCGCCCAGGCGGAGACCGCCAAGGGCCGGGCCGTCGCCGCCAAGTTCGGCGCGAAGATCAAGCGGACCTACACCTCCGCGATCAACGGCTACTCCGTCGAGCTCTCCGAGGCGCAGGCGAAGAGGCTCGCGGCCGACCCGGCCGTGACGTCCGTCGTCCAGAACCGCGTCTTCCACGTCGACGGCACCCAGCCCTCCCCGCCCTCCTGGGGCCTGGACCGGATCGACCAGCGGGCGCTCCCGCTGGACCGGAGCTACACCTACCCGGACAGTGCGGGCCAGGGCGTCACCGCGTACATCATCGACACCGGAGTCCGGATCACCCACCAGGACTTCGGCGGTCGCGCCTCCTACGGCTACGACGCCATCGACAACGACAACACCGCCCAGGACGGCCACGGCCACGGCACCCACGTCGCCGGCACCGTCGCGGGCTCCTCCTACGGCGTCGCCAAGAAGGCGAAGATCGTCGGCGTCCGGGTCCTCAACAACTCGGGCTCCGGGACGACCGCGCAGGTCGTCGCGGGCATCGACTGGGTGACGCAGAACGCCGTCAAGCCGGCCGTGGCCAACATGAGCCTCGGCGGCGGCGTCGACAGCGTCCTCGACCAGGCCGTCCGCAACTCGATCGCCTCCGGCGTCACCTACGCGGTCGCGGCCGGCAACGAGAGCGACAACGCCGCCAACCACTCGCCCGCCCGCGTGGCCGAAGCCATCACCGTCGGCGCCACCACGTCGAGCGACTCCAGGGCCAGCTACTCCAACTACGGAAGCGGCCTGGACCTGTTCGCCCCCGGCTCTTCCATCACCTCCTCCTGGAACAGCAGCGACTCCGCCACCAACACCATCTCCGGCACTTCGATGGCGACCCCGCACGTCGCCGGCGCCGCCGCGCTCTACCTGGCGGACAACCCCACGGCGACCCCGTCCCAGGTCTCCACGGCCCTCGTGAACGCCGCGACCCCGAACGTGGTCGGAAGCCCGGGATCCGGCTCCCCCAACCGCCTGCTGTACGTGGGCGGCGGCACCACCCCGCCGCCCAGCGGCTCGAAGTTCGAGAACACCACGGACTACGCGATCAATGACAATGCGACCGTCGAGTCCCCGATCACCGTCAGCGGCGTCTCCGGCAACGCCCCCGCCACCCTCCAGGTGCCGGTGAACATCGTCCACACCTACATCGGTGACCTCCAGATCCAGCTGATCGCCCCCGACGGCTCGGCGTACACGCTGAAGTCCTTCGGTTCCGGCGGCAGCTCGGACGACATCAACACCACCTACACGGTCAACGCCTCCTCGGAGGTGGCGAACGGCACCTGGAAGCTCCGGGTCACCGACAACGCCTACTGGGACACGGGCAAGATCGACTCCTGGGCCCTGCAGTTCTGATCCGGTCCGGGTCGTCAGGGGCGGTCGCCTTCGGGCGTCCGCCCCTTCCGCGTCCGCACCCCGCCCCGGCTGCCCGCGGGCGCACCCGGGCCGCGTACGATGCGCGACCGATCGTTTGTTCGCGCCGCCCGTCCGCAACAGGAGCACGTACCCGTGGAGCCCACCCAGCCGCCCCAGCCGCCCCCGCCGCCGCCGGGCGGCCCCCAGCCGGGGGGATGGCCCGCGCCCGGCCCGTACACCTCCCCGGGCATGCCGCAGGCGGCCGGCCCCTACGGCAGCCCGTACGGGATGCCGCCCCGGCGCACCACCAACGGCCTCGCCATCGGTTCCCTCGTCTCCGGCGTCGTCTGCTGCCTGCCGCCCCTCGGGCTGGTCCTCGGCCTCGTCGCCCTCCCGCAGATCAAGAAGAAGGGCCAGGCGGGCAAGGGGCTCGCGATCGCGGGCATCGTGCTCTCCGCCCTCAGCTGCCTGCTGCTCGTGATCGGCCTCGTGACCGGCGGCATCGGCTCGGTCTGGGGGGACTTCAAGGCGGGTGTGGACGAGGCGTCCCGCTCCCGCTCGGCCTTCGACCTGCGCACCGGACAGTGCTTCAAGGCGAGCGGCAAGCTGGAGAAGGAGGCGACGCGCCTCACGGTCGTCGACTGCGCCCGTCCGCACGACGGCGAGGTCACCGGAGACTTCGAGGTCACCGGCTTCGGGGCGTGGCCGGGCGAGGACCCGATCGACGGGATGGCGCAGAGCCGCTGCGAGACGATCAACGAGGCGTACGCGATGGACACCTGGGCGGTTCCGCAGGGCGTCTGGCTGTACTACTACATGCCGTCCCAGCAGAGCTGGCGCCTCGGCGACCGGAAGGTGACCTGTGTGTTCGCCAGCGAGGAGAAGCCCCTCTCGGGCTCGCTGCGCGCCGACGGCACCACCCTGACCGCCGACCAGAAGTACTTCCTGCTCGCCATGAACCCGATCGAGACGGTCAGCTACCAGGAGCCGGAGGAGGACCCGGACGAGGACTTCGCCGCCAACAAGAAGTGGGCCGGGGAGCTCCTCGCGGCGATCGACGGGGCCCGCGGCGGTCTGGAGCACCACTCCTGGACCGGCGACGCCGCGGCCCCCGTCGCGGCGCTCCGCAAGGAGCTCGACACCGCCTCCAAGAGCTGGGGCGAGCTGGCCTCGGCGAGCAGCGCGGACGCCTACTGGGAGGCCTACGAATCGGCCTGGGACGATCTGCCCGAGGACCTGGGCGCGGCAGCGCGGACCGCGCTCGGCCTGACCGACACCTTGCCGGTGGCGGAGGGCTCGGCGGCCTGAACCCACGAGGGCGCGTGCGGTCGGGGCCGGACCTCCCGGGTGGGGAGGTCCGGCCCCGGCGCGTGCGGACCGGTGACGGCGCTCCGGGGACGGCGGCCCGTGACCGACCGCCGTTCCGGAGCGCCGTGAGCGGCGGGCACCGGTCCGCGGCTTTCGGGCCCGGCCGGTGAAGGCCGGGGCGGGGGTCAGCGGCGGGTCAGCCCCCGGTCGACGGCGGTGATCAGCTCGCCGTCCGGGGTGTCCCCGTCGAGGGACCAGACCATCGCTCCGCCGAGTCCGTGCTGTCGGACGTAGGACGCCTTGGTGCGCAGCACGGTCGGGTCGTCGTAGGTCCACAGGGTGGTGCCGTCGAAGAGCCAGGCGTGGCCGTTCCGGTGGCCCCGGTGGAGCGTGTACGTTCCCGAACCCGCCAGTTCCTTCAGAAACTTGTAGTCCTCGGTGCCGGCCGTCCAGGTCGCCGGGGCCGGCCCGGTGGCGGGCTGCCCGAGGCCGTTGCCGCCGCCGGTCACACCGGTCCAGCCCTGACCGTAGAAGGGCATGCCGACGACGAGCTTGCGGGCGGGCGCGCCGCGCCGCAGCCAGGCTCTGACGGTCTGGTCGACGCTGAAGTCGTCCTTGGCGTAGAGCGCGGACTGTTGGGCGGTGGTCTTCTCGCCGGAGACGTGGAAGTCGTAGCCCTGCAGGTTCACGAAGTCGAAGTCCCTCATGATCTTCGAGACTTCGAAGCCCGCGTCGATCTTGGCGGGAGCGGTGGGCACGTAGGCGCTGAGGTCGTAGTGCCGGCGTTGCGGGAGCGAGCGGCCGTAGGCGTCGAGCTGGGTGCGGAACTCCCTTACGAGCTTGGTGAAGTGGGGCTTGTCCTCGGGGCGGATCACGTTCCCGGGCGCGCCGTCCGAGCCCGGCCACTCCCAGTCCAGGTCGATGCCGTCGAAGATCCCCGCGGCTGCCCCGGCGCCGCCCCGGGAGCCGTCGACCGGCAGGTCGCCCTTGATGTACGTGTCGATGCAGGAGGCGACGAGGGCCTTGCGCCCGGCGTCGGTGCGCACCGCGTCGGAGAAGTGTGCGGACCCGCTCCAACCGCCCAGCGAAATCATGACCTTGAGGCCGGGGTGCTTCGCCTTCAGTTCGCGCAGTTCGTTGAAGTTGCCGGCCAGGCGCTGGTCGGGGGCGTCGCCGATGCCGTCCACGGAGTTCGCGGCGTCGACGGGGCGGACGTAGTCGGCCCAGGGGTCCGAGCCGGGGAGGTTGCCGATGCGACAGGTGCCCTCGGGGCCGACCACGCCGAAGGCGTAGTTGATGTGGGTGAGCTTGGCGGCCGTGCCGCTCGTGTCCAGGTTCTTGACCTGGAAGTTCCTTCCGTAGATGCCCCATTGGGTGAAGTAGCCGACGCGCTTGAGCGCGGTGGCGTGCCCGGGTGCGGGCCGCTGGTGGGCGTCGGCGGCGGGGGCCAGGGTGGCGAGGAGGCCGAGGGCGGCGGTCGCCGCGCCGAACGTCAGCTTGGTCATGGCTCTGGGACGCATGGGCTCGTTCCTGTGCGAGGCGGGAGGGACCGTGCGGAGTGAGCGTGCGGGCCGAACTTATTGGTCTGGACCAATAGGGTCAAGGGGGTCGGTGACATCCCCCGGGGGTGACCGCTGGTGGCGAGGACTTTCATCACTTCGGGTGAAACTCTGGCCCACACTTGCGGATCGCGACCCTCGGTTGTCAGTCTGTAGCTGTCAGTCAACCTGAGGGGAGTGTCCAGTGACATTCGGTGAGCAGCCCGCCTATCTGCGCGTGGCGAGCGATCTGCGGGAGAAGATCGCCAACGGCTCGCTCCCCCCGCACACCCGCCTCCCCTCGCAGGCGCGCATCCGCGAGGAGTACGGGGTGTCGGACACCGTCGCGCTGGAGGCTCGCAAGGTGCTCATGGCCGAGGGGCTGGTGGAGGGGCGCTCGGGTTCGGGGACCTATGTGCGCGAGCGCCCGGTGCCCCGCATGATCCACCGCACCGGCTACCGGCCCGCATCCGGTGCCAGCCCCTTCCGGCAGGAACAGGCCGCCGACGGGGCCCGCGGCACCTGGGAGGCGCGCAGCGAGCAGGAGCCGGCGAGCGTCGAGGTCGCCGGGCGGCTCGACATCGAGCCGGGGGAGCGGGTGATGCGCACCCGCTACGTGTACCGGGACGGGGGCGAGCCCATGATGGTCTCCACCTCCTGGGAGCCCCTCGTGGTCACCGGCCGGACGCCGGTCATGTTGCCCGAGGAGGGCCCCCTGGGGGGTTGCGGCGTGGTCGAGCGGATGGCCGCCATCGACGTGGTCGTGGACAACGTGGTGGAGGAGGTGGGGGCCCGCCCCGGTCTCGCCGAGGAGCTCCTGGCGCTGGGCGGGGTCCCCGGACACGTCGTCATGGTGGTGGAGCGCACCTACTACGCATCGGGTCGTGCCGTCGAAACCGCGGACCTCGTCGTCCCGGCCGACCGCTACCGCATTTCCTACCACCTGCCGGTTCGCTGACCGGGGACGGCCGTCCGGGGGGCGTGACGACGAGTTAACGGACCGTCAGCCCGTGTAACCGCCCCGCAATCGTGCGCCGTCGGCGGTCGTCATGCACGGCTCCTACCTTCCTCGTCCGTACCCGCGAGCCGGTCGGACGACAGGAATTCCCATGACGGACACGGTCACCACGCCCACCCCGGAGCCGGGGGCCGCCGCACCCCCGCCCAGCGGGCCCCGCCGCAGCTACGCCAAACTGGCCGCGGACGAGAGCCGCGAGGACTACTCCCTCCGCTACGCGCCGCATTCCTTCCGCCGCTGGTCGCCCGCGACCGTCGCCGGCACCGCACTCGGCGGGATCGCCTATCTCGCCGACTTCGCGATCGGTGCCTCGATCGTCTTCACCTACGGCTTCACCAGCGGCCTCGCCTCGATCCTCACCGCCGCCGCCGTCATCTTCCTCACCGGCATCCCCATTGCCCGGGCCTGCGCGAAGTACGGGCTGGACATGGACCTCGTCACGCGCGGTGCCGGCTTCGGTTACTTCGGATCCACCCTCACCTCGCTGATCTACGCCTCCTTCACCTTCATCTTCTTCGCCCTCGAAGGCTCGATCATGGCCCAGGCCATGCACCAGGCCGTCGGTCTGCCGGTCGAGATCGGCTACCTCGTGACGACCCTGATCGTCATTCCGATCGTCTTCCGCGGCATGGGGGCCCTCGCCAAGGTCCAGGCCTGGACCCAGCCGATCTGGCTCGTCGGTCTGGTGCTGCCCTTCCTCGTCCTCGCCTTCGAAGCGCCGGACGCCTGGGGGGCCTTCGCGTCCTTCGGCGGTACGGAGGGCGCCGGTGCGGGCTTCTCCTGGATCGGCTTCGGGCTCGGTACGGGCGTCGCGCTCTCCCTCATCGCCCAGATCGGCGAACAGGCCGACTACCTCCGCTTCATGCCGGCGAAGACCGAGCAGAACAAGCGCCGGTGGAACCTCGCCGTGCTCGCCGCGGGCCCCGGCTGGGTCGTCATCGGCGCGGCCAAGCAGATCGGCGGTGCCTTCCTCGCCTTCGTCGCCCTGGAGGCCGTGGGGAAGACCCATGCACTGGAGCCGATCGCTCCGCAGATCGAGGCGCTGCGACCCTGGCTCGGTTCGGTCGCGCTGCCGGTCGCCGCGGTCTTCGTGATCGTCTCCCAGGTCAAGATCAACGTCACCAACGCCTACAGCGGTTCGCTGTCCTGGTCGAACTTCTTCTCCCGCGTCACCCACCGGCACCCCGGGCGGGTCTGGTACATCTTCCTCAACCTCGCCATCGCGCTGACGCTGATGGAGATGAACATGTTCGCGGCCCTCAACAAGCTGCTGGGGTTCTACTCCAACGTCGGCATCGCCTGGATCGTGTCCGTCGCCGCCGACCTCGTCATCAACAAGCGGGCCGGCTGGAGCCCCCCGTACATCGAGTTCAAGCGGGCCTATCTGCACGCGGTGAACCCGGCCGGCTTCGGTGCCATGGCCCTCGCCTCCGTCGTCTCGATCCTGGCCTTCTTCGGGCTCTTCGGCGCCCGTGCCCAGGCCTTCTCCACCTTCATCGCCGCCGGTCTCGCCCTCCTCCTCTGCCCGCTCATCGCCTGGGCGACGAAGGGCCGCTACTACCTGGCCCGCCCCAACGGGGTGAACGGCCCGGGGGTCGAGGTCGCCGACGAGCGGGCCACCCATGCCTGCGCCGAGTGCGAGACGGCCTACGAGTTGCCGGACATCGCCGACTGTCCGGTGCGCTCGGGGCCGGTCTGTTCCCTCTGCTGCTCGCTCGACGCCACCTGCGGGGACGTCTGCCGCAAGGACCCCGAGGGTGCGGGCGGTCCCGTGCTCATGCCGGTGCCGACCGTCCCCGTGGCGCCGCCCGGGGCGTGACCTTCGGCCTCCCTCCGTCACTTCCCGGCCGATCCGTGCCTCTTTGTGAAAACACATATCCGCTGTGTGAAGGTCAGGCGTAAGCTCCGGCATATGCGGATTGCGGTTTCCCGGAGATCCTTATCGGCACCCGTGCCCGGACCGGCGGAGGGAGAAGCCTGATGACCGACAGCGGCCCCGTCCTTCCCTGGCTTGTCATACGGCAGGACGACAACGGCAACCGCTATCGGGTGGGACGGTACGCCACCAGGGACGAAGCCCAGAAGATCGCGGACAGTCTCGACGACCGCGGTCACAAGCAGCTCTACTGGGTCGAGCGCATCGGCAGCTCGACCCTCTGAGCACGGCGGGCACCGTCCGGCCCGGGCTACGCTCGCGCCCATGACGGAACGCACCACCGACCCTGCCGCGCCCCGTGCCCGCCCCCACGACGTCGACCCCGACCAGGGGGTCGGCGTCGTGGTCGTTGCGGGCGCCCTCCACGACCGGGGGAGGCTGCTCGCCGCGCGCCGCAGCGCCCCCGCCGAACTCGCCGGCCGTTGGGAGTTGCCGGGCGGCAAACTCGAACCGGGCGAGAGCCCCGAAGCCGCCCTGGTGCGCGAGCTGCGGGAAGAGCTCGGCGTGGAGGTCGAGCTCGATGAGCGCGTTCCCGGCGAGTGGCCCTTGAAGCCCGGATACGTGCTGCGCGTGTGGACCGCCCGACTGCTCTCCGGCGAACCGCGCCCCCTGGAGGACCACGACGAGCTCCGCTGGCTCTCCCTCCACGAGCTGGATGCGGTCGACTGGCTCGACCAGGACCGCCCTGCCGTCGCCGCGGTGGCCCTGAGGCTGTCGGCGGACCGGTCGGCACCTCCGTCGTTCCGGGAGGAGTGAGCAGGAGCACGGGGGGTGAGTCCCCTACGCCGTTCGTGCCACCGTGCGCCCGTGGACGCGCCCTGCGGGATATCACGCCCGCAATAGCGGGTATGTGAAAAATGTCTCTCTTGGGGGATGTGGGCCTTCCTGCTGACGCACGGCTGGGGAAGTGATCGGGTGTGATCGACACCGACGGCGACCGCGCGGAGTGGAACTTCCCGGCGGAGGCGAACGCCGTGCGCACGGCTCGGCACGCGGTGCGCGAGACCCTGCGCGCCTGGGAACTCGACGCGACCCTCGGCGACGTGACCGTGTTGCTGGTCAGCGAGTTGGTGACCAACTCGCTGCGGTACGCCTCGGGCCCGATCGGGGTCCGTCTCGTCCGACCCGCCGTGAACGGCGGTGACCCGGCCCACCCGCCGGCGCTCCTGGTGGAGGTTTCCGATCCGCTTCCGGATCCGCCGACCGAGAAGGTCCCCGGACCCGAGGACGAGGGGGGTCGGGGCCTCGGGCTGGTGGCCTGCACCGCCCGTCGCTGGGGGACCCGTAGAGGGAGGGCGGGCAAAACCGTATGGTTCGAGCTGGCCCTCCCTGGTGAGTAAACAGAGAGGGACGACGATCACCGGTACTCGGCACGACATGACCGAGACCACCCTGTGATCGTGAACGTCGTGCCGTCGGGGCCTGCCGTATTGAATACTGCGGGCATGGCCGGTCCGGTGCGGTGAGCTGGAGGGGACGGTCGCGTGAGCGAGATACCTGAGACGGCGAGCGGCGGCGTCGTGTGGCAGAGCAGCCCGCCCGGCTCCATCTACGACTACATCCGGGTGGCCTCCTTCTCGATCGGGCCCGACGGCCTCGTCGAGCAGTGGAGCCGGCGGGCCGTCGATCTCTTCGGGGTCCCCGTGGAGGAAGCCGTGGGCAAGGACCCCGTCGAGGTCTTCATGCCCGCCGACCTGCGCGAGCGCGGTCACCGGAGGGTCAAGGAGATCCTCGACGGCAAGGAGTGGACGGGCCTCGTCCCGTTCCGCCTCCCCGGGGAGGAGCGCTCCCACGGCATTGCCGAGATGTACGTCATGCCGAGCGAGACTCCGACCGGGGAACGGGCCGCACTGTGCATCGTCGTCGATGTGCGCGCCCTCCGACGCATAGAGACCGACCTCGCTGCTTCCCAGGCGATATTCGGTCAATCTCCCTTCGGGTTCCTCCTCTTCGGCACCGACCTCACCGTGAAGCGCGCCAACCGGCGCTTCGCCACCGTCTTCGGCGGCCATGCCGAGGACCACCGGGGCCGCACCGTCCACGACTACCTCAACCGGGCCGAAGCCGACCGGATGACCGCTGCCCTCCAGCGGGTCCTGGAGACCGGCGAGTCCGTCACCGACTTCCAGATCGTCGGCTCCGCCCCCGGCGCCAGGGACCGGCGGCACTGGTCCGTCAACCTCTACCGCGTGCACAGCGGCTCCGGCCGCCCGGTCGGCGTCGCCGGCCTCGGGATCGACGTCACCCGCCGCCACAACGCGGCCAGGGAGGCCGCCAGCGCCCGCCGCAACCTCGCCCTGCTCAACGAGGCGGGAGCCCGCATCGGCAACTCCCTCGACCTGGAGGCCACGGCGCGCGAACTCCTCGACGTGGCCGTCCCCGGCTTCTGCGACCTCGCCTCCGTCGACCTCTACCAGGGCCTGCTGACCGGTGACGAGGCGCCGCCCGGCCGCTGGGGCAGCTCCCACGACGTCGGATACGGGGCGGGCAGTGCGGAACTCCGCAGGGTCGCCTTCGCCAGCGCCGTTTCCGACGCCCCGCTCCGGACCGACGGGGGCCACGGCTCCGACGGCGGCTGCAGTCCGGTGCCCATCGAGGTCGGTGCCGTCCACCGCTACCCCTTCAACTCGCCCTGTGCCGGAGCCCTGCGCACCGGACGCGTCCATGCGGTCGCGGGCTCCGACGGGGACCTCGTCCAGTCCACCCTGGTCGTGCCGATGGTCGCCCACGACACCGTCGTCGGCCTCGTCCGGTTCTCCCGTGCGAAGGCCAGCGAACCCTTCGGGGAACGCGACCGGGCCCTCGCCGTCGAGCTCGCCGCCCGCGCCGCCGTCTGCATCGACAACGCCCGCCTCTACCGCCGCGAGCACGAGCGGGCCCTCATACTCCAGCGCAGCCTGCTCCCGCCCGGCGACCCCGAGGCGGCCGGACTCGACATCGCCTGCCGCTACCTCCCCGGCACCGACGCCACCGAGGTCGGCGGCGACTGGTTCGACGTCATCGAGCTCCCCGGCCACCGCACCGCCCTGGTCGTCGGTGACGTCATGGGCCGGGGGCTGCGCGCGGCCGTCGCCATGGGCGAACTGCGCACCGCCGTCCGCACCCTCGCCCAGCTAGACCTGGAGCCCGCCGAGGTCCTCTCCCACCTCGACGAGATCGCCCGCGGCCTGGGCGCGCCGATCGGCACGCAACAGTCCCGGGCCCACAAGAACCGGGGCCCCGAACTCTCCGAGGTCTACCTCGCCACCTGCGTCTACGCCGTCTACGACCCGGTCACCCGGCGCTGCACCTTCGCCAACGCCGGACACCTGCCCCCGGTCCTCGTCGAACCCGGCGAAGAGGCCCTGCTGCTCGACGTACCCCCCGGGATGCCGCTCGGCGTCGGCGGGGAGCCCTTCGAGGAGGTCGAGGTCGAACTGCCCGAGGGCGCTCTGCTCGCCCTCTACACCGACGGACTCGTCGAGTCCCGTGACCACCCCCTGGACGAGGGCCTCCAGGCCTTCCGGCGCGCCCTCACGGACCCGGCCCGGCCCTTGGAGGACGTCTGCGACCGGGTCCTGAACAGCCTGAACACCGGACACGGAGAGGACGACATCGCCCTTCTGATGGCCCGTATCCAAGGGCTGCCCGCCGAAGCGGTCGGCGACTGGCTGCTGCCCAGGGAGCCCCGCTCGGTCGGCCGGGCCCGTGAACTCGCCCGCACCCAGCTCGCGGCCTGGGGCCTCGAACCGCTGGTCGACACCGTCGAGCTCCTCGTCAGCGAGCTCGTCACCAACGCCCTGCGCTACGGCGAGGGGGAGATACGGCTGCGCCTGCTCCTCGACCGCACGCTGGTCTGCGAAGTCTGGGACGCCGGCCTGGTCCAGCCGCGGCGCCGCAGGGCCCGGGACACCGACGAGGGCGGGCGGGGGCTCCAACTGGTCGGACTGCTCTCCGCCTCCTGGGGCTCGCGCCGCACCCCGCGCGGCAAGACCGTCTGGTTCGAACTGGAGCTGCCGGACGGCGAGGACGCGGCGGAGCCCACCGTGGAACAGCTCCTCAGCATGTTCTGAGCCACCGCTCCGGCGGGCGGTCACGCCTTGAGGGCCGCCCACCTGGCCTCGATCTCCGCGCTGTCGCCGAGCGCGTCCAACTGCTCGAACTGGGCGTCGAGGGAGGAGGCGGCGAGCTCCTGCCCGCCCAGTGCCTTGGCCTCCTCCCGGCGCACCTTGTCCTCGAAGCGGCTCAGTTCGCTGGTCGGGTCGAGCACGTCGACGCTCTTCACGGCGTCCATCATGCGGTTCTGCGCCTCGGCCGACTTCGAGCGGGCGACCAGCTCGTCGCGCTTGGCCTTCAACTCGCCGAGCTTGGCCCTCATCCGGTCCAGGCCGGCCCTGAGCTTGTCGACCACCTCGGTCTGCGCGGCGATCGTCGGCTCCGCCGTCCGGGCCTCCTTCTCCGCCTGGAGCTGGCGACCCAACGCCACCTTCGCCAGGTTGTCGAAGCGGTCCGCCTCCGCGCCCTGTCCGCCGGCCCGCAGCTGGTCCGCCTTCCGACTGGCGGCGAGCGCCTTGTCACCCCACTCCTTCGCCGCCGCCACGTCCTCCTGGTGGTCCTGCTCCATCAGCCGGAGGTTGCCGATGGTCGCGGCCACCGCCTCCTCTGCCTCCGCGATGTTGTTCGAGTAGTCCCGGATCAGCTGGTCCAGCATCTTCTGGGGGTCCTCCGCCTGGTCGAGGAGGGCATGGATGTTGGCCTTGGCGAGTTGGGTGACCCGGCCGAGGACCGTCTGCTTGCTGCTCATGCTCGTTCTCCTTGGATGCGAGGGGGAAAGGGATCCTGCGGGGGGATCGGGAGCGCGGGGCGCGGAGCGGCACCTCCCGGGGGGCGGACGCCCGGGACCGGCCGTCCCGGGGAGGCGCCCTTCCCGGACACGGGCCGTCTCGGGAAGGGCGGTGGGGCAACGGACGCGGGGCATCGGGAGCCGGCGTCCTCAGAAACGTCCGCCGCCGCCCCGCCGGCCGCGTGTGCCGCTGCCGCCGAAGCTGCCGGGACCGCCCCCGAAGCCGCCGCCCCCTCCGAAGCCGCCGCCCCCGCCCCTTCCGCCGGCCCCTCCGAAGCCGCCGCTCCCCCCGCCGAACAGGCCGCCGAGGAGGATGCCGCCGAGCACCGCGCCGCCCAGACCGCCACCACCACCACTGCTGCCGGCCGCGCCGCCGAGCCCGTTCGGATTCCCGTACGTGCGGACGTCCTGCTCGGCGAGGTCCTGCGCCCGCCGGGCCAGCGCCTCCGCCTGCTGTGCCTCCGCCAGGGCCGCCTGTGGGTCCTGGCCGTCCGCCAGGGCCTGTGCCTTCTCCCCACGCCGCCGTGCCTCGGCGAGCCGGGTGCGGGCCTCGCTGCCCACCGCGCCCCGATGGGTGGTGACGTAGTCGGAGGCCGCGCCGATCGCCGAACGGGCCGTCAGCATCACCTGGTCCAGGAGCGCCCGGGCCCGCCGCGCACCCGATTCGCGCTCCCGCGCACCGGCCAGCGCCTCGTCGAGCACCGCATCGACCTCCTCCACCCGGCGCAGCGCGTCGATCGGGTCGTACCGTCCGGCGTCCATCCCGCGCCGCACCTCGGTGATCACCGACTCCGCGCGGGCGATCCGGCCCTGGAGGTCGGCCGTGGACACGTCCCCGGCGGTTCCCCGCAACAGGCCGTGCGCCTCCGCGAGGTCCGCGTCCGTCTCCGCGAGTGCGCCGGGCAGCCGCCCGACGGCCTCGGCCAGCTCCTGCGCGCGCCGGTCCACCGCCTCGATCAGTCGGGTCGCCTGGTCCACGGCCCCCTCGGCGGCCCGGACGTGCACGGCGGCAGCGCCGTTGTCCCCCGCGTCGATCCGCCGGCGGGCCTGCTCGACGTGGGTCGTCGCGAACGCGAGCCGGTCCTTCGCCTGCTCGACGTCGCCGGCGACGGGCGAGGACGCCGACTCGGCGTACCGCGCGCGCATGGCGGCCAGTGCGGCCTCCGCCGTGTCCATCCGCGCGGTCTGCTCGCGGAAGGCGGCCTCCACCGCGTCCAGTGCCTCCGGGGCGGTGCGCTCCAGGGCCCGGAGCCGGTCGAAGTCCTCGCTCTCGGCGTCGAGGCGCGCGTTCGCCCCGGCGCAACGGCGAAGGATCTCGTCCAGCATGTTCCGCCGGGTCGGTTCGTCCTCGGGAAAGGCGTCGTCCAGCTTCTGCCGCAGCCGGAACGAGGCCGTCAGCTGCTCCTCGGCGAAGTCGACGGCCTCGGTGAAGGGACGTACCGCCTCCTCGCCGAACTGGGCGGAGGCGAAGCCGAGTTCCTCCCGGCTGGTGCGGACGGCGTCATCGGTGGCGACCAGCGTCCGACGGACCTCCGCGTCGAGCTCCTCCGGGGTCGGCGGCGCGGGTTCCTCCGGCGGCCCCCAGCCCTGACCGCCCCGCGGCGTGGTGCGGGTCTCCGTCCTGCGCCGCCGCTTGGCGTAGGCGTACGCCGCCACGGCGCCCGCGCCGCCGACCAGGACCACCGGCAGGACCAGGTCGGTCGTCGAGGTGCCCGTGTCGGCCGGGCCGCCGGGGTCGGCCGGCCCGGGGGTGACGGCCGGGGCGGGGACGGGCCGCCCGGCCAGGACGGCGTCGTAGCCGTTCGCCGCCCCGATGGCGGCGCCGGCCCAGTCGTTCTGCCGCAGGGCCGGCTCGATCGCGGTCCGGGCGACCTCGTCGAGCTGGTCCTGGGTGAGTCGTGAGTCGGGGGCCGCGGAGTAGCCGTACTGCCGGTCATGGGTGGCGACGGCGAGCAGGAGGTCGTCGAGGCCGAGCCGGTTGCGCTCCGCGGTGGCGTCGGCCCAGCTCTGGCCCGAGCTCCCCGAGAAGTCCCGTACGTAGACGACGAAGAGTTGGACGCGCTGGTCGTCGTAGAGGCCGTCGAGGGCCTGCTCCACGGAGGCGCGGCGGTCGCCGAGCGCGCCGACCCGGTCGGTGATCTGCCCGTCGCGGGACAACACGACGGGGTCGTCGGCACGGGCACCGTGTGCGGCGGGCACGAAGAGCCACCACGCCGCCACCAGCACCGCGAGGAGGGCCCGGGTGGCTGTTCGCGTCACAAGAGGGAGGTTATGTCCGCACATGTTCACCCGCGACCGGACCGGGGGCGGGACCGAGGACACCGGGGTCGCGGTCCCGGCGGACGCCGTCACTAAGGTGGCGCCCCGGCAGTGCGACGACTCCGGGAGGCTCGAATGGACGGACGGTGGGGGCGGGCGTGGAGGCGGGGGCGCTGGTGGGTCCTCGGACTGGTGCTGGTGATCGCCGTCCCTCCGCTCTTCGGAGCCCTGGCCCTCCGCGTCAGCTACACCGGAGACCTCCGGGACGACGCCCGGACGCGCGGCAGGGACGCCTTCTGGATCGGACACGCCTGGGTCGACGGGCGGAAGCAGGACGCCGACCTCGCGGAGCTCTCCGCCCGGCTCAAGGGCACCGGGATACGGGACCTGTACGTGCACGCCGGGCCGCTCTCGCACGACGGGACCCTGCCCGCGGCGAAGTACCCCCGGGCGAAGTGGCTGGTCGACGGGGTGCACCGCACCATGCCGGGAATCAGGGTCCAGGCCTGGCTCGGGGACGTCCTCGCCACCGAGGGCCCCGTCGGACTGCGCCTGGAGGACGCCGGGTCCCGCCGTGCCGTGGTGGGCTCGGCCCGGCAGGTCCTCGACGCCGGCTTCGAAGGGGTCCACTTCGACCTGGAGCCGCTCCACTCGGACGACCGGAACTACCTCTCCCTCCTCGGCGACCTCGGCGAACTGACGCGGGCCCGCAAGGTCCCGCTCTCGGTCGCCGCCCACCAGATCGATCCGTTGCCGGGCGCGCACACGGCCCTGGGCGCGGTCAGCGGGAGCGAGAAGTGGTGGTCGCAGGAGTTCTTCGGCGAGGTCGCCCGGCGCGTCGACCAGATCGCCGTCATGTCCTATGACACCTGGATGCCGCTGGAGAGCCTGTACGGCGGCTACGTCGCCCAGCAGACCAGCCTCGCCCTCGACGTGACTCCGGAGACCACGGACCTGCTCGTGGGCCTGCCCTTCTTCCACGAGGACGACCTCGGCCACCACGAGGGTGCGGAGACGGTCGAGGCGGCAGTGAAGGGCGCGCGGCTCGGTCTCGGCCGCACGGACCCCGACCGGAAGGGGTTCGGCCTCGCGCTGTACGTCGACTTCGCGGCGGAGGAGGGCGACTGGGCGGCCTACCGCGCGGGCTGGCTCTGAGCCGGGCGCACGGGGCCCGGGCGACCGGGGCCGGGCCCGGACGGAGGAAGAGGGCGGCGGGGCGGCCCGGGCGGGCCGCCGACGAGGGGGAGGGCACGACATGACCAGCCGTCTACTGATGCCGGTGCGCGTCCGTGCCACGGGGACGCCCGGGGAAGGGGTCGCCGGGTCCCGTCGTCCCACCGCGATCCTCGACCACGGGCACCCGCGGGTGGCGGCGCTGGTGTCCCGGGTGCGGCACGAGTCGGAGGCGCGCGGAGCGGTCACGGACCGCGCCCGGCTCCAGGTGGCGCACGGCGTCCTCGTCACCGCGGTGCGGCCGGTGTACTCGGTCGAGGACCTCCGCCGGGTGTCGCGCACGCTGCGGCTCGGCCGCGGCTCGTGCAGCCAACGGATGGCGGCCCTGGAAGCCGTGGCCCGCTCGCTCGGCGTGCCGACCCGGGTGCGCGGTCTGGTCGTCGACGGCGCCTTCTGGTACCCGAGGTTCCCGAGGCTGCGGGCGCTCGTCCCGGAAGAGGTCCTGCTGGCCTGGCCGGAGTTCGGGCTCGACGGTGCCTGGGTGCCGATCGCGGAGCTGTTCGCCGACCCCGGCCCGGCCGGGCACGGCGGCGGGTTCGCCAACTCCGGTGCCGAGACCCTCTTCGAGGCCGTCGCGCGGACCACGGTGGACTGGGACGCGCCGGCCGCGTGCGCCGGCCCGACCCCGTGCGACCCGTCCGCCCACCTCCGGGTCGACCTCGGCCGCTTCGCCTCCCGCGACGAACTGTTCGCCCTCCACGGCCAGACCCTGTGCCGCCCCGCCCGGATCCTCGCCGAGCCGGTCCTCGGACGCTGGAGCGCGGGGGCGGGCGCGACGGGCCGGACCCCCTCCGCCGCCTGACCGTCTTCCCGGGCCGGCGGACCGTCCGTCCGGTCCACGCCCCGCTCCTCCGGCGGGAGCGGCGGTCGACGCGCAGACGGCGGACCGGCAAGGGCGGTGCGGCCGGGGAGCGCAGCTTCGTCGCGCACCCGGAGGCCTCCCGTCCGCGCTCAGCAGGGCCTCCGCGGCACCACGGCCGCGGAACCTCCGGGCCGAGGCTTGCGGGGCCGCGGCCCGTGGCTTCCGGGGCGGCCCTCAGGGAGCGTGCCGGTCGCGTGCTCCCAGTCCCTCGTCGTCGGTGTCCGTCCAGAGCCCGGAGTCGTACGGGGCGTCGGAGATGGTCACCAGGCTCTCGGCACGTCCGGCGGTGGGCGCGGGAGGCGCGCCCCGCTCCGCCTCGACGCGGCGTTCCAGCTCTTCCACGGTGTGTTCCAGGTCCTGGAGGCGGCGTTTGACGGCGGCCAGGTCGTCCTGAACGGACATGGGGACCTCACTTCTGCGCGCGGCTTCGGCGGGAGCGTCGCGTGCCGCGCCCGCGCGGGATTCCGGTCGTCCGGAGCGTCCGGCCTCCGACGGGTTGGGCCGCACGAGTGGGGTTTTCCGGGCGTGCCGCCGTGTCGCCGTGGCCGAATTCCCCTCGTCCTTTTCAGTGTATGAGCAATAGGTCTGATCATCTCCAAATGGAATAAATCTGGACGAAGGGGTACACGTCATGTCCCAGATCGGCGCCCCTCGCGGGGGGACATGCTCCGGGAGCCCCCGCTCCCGGACCCCCGGCTCCGTCGCCGCCTTCACCAGTGCCGTGCTCGCCCTCGCCGTCCTCACCGGATGCAGTTCGAGCGACGGGGCCGACGACACCCCGGCCGCCGCACAGGACAACGCACCCACCGCACGGGACCGGGTCGCCGACGGGGGGACCCTCCGTTGGGCCGTCGATGCGATGCCCACCACCTTCAACGTCTTCCAGGCCGACACCAACGGCGCCACCTCGCGCATCGCCGGCGCCGTGCTCCCGACCCTCTACACGCTCGACGAGCGAGGCCGGCCGCGGCTGAACCCCGACTACCTGGAGTCCGCCCGGGTCATCGAGACCGAGCCCAAGCAGGTGGTCCTCTACAAGCTCAACCAGCAGGCGGTGTGGAGCGACGGCCGGGAGATCGGCGCACCGGACTTCGTGGCCCAGTGGCGCGCCCTGAGCGGTCGTGACACCGCGTACTGGACGGCCCGCAACGCCGGCTACGAGCGGATCGAGAAGATCGAGCGCGGCAAGAACGACCTGGAGGTGCGGGTCACCTTCGCCAAGCCCTACGCCGACTGGCAATCCCTGTTCTCCCCGCTCTACCCCAAGCAGGTGATGGGCTCCCCGAACTCCTTCAACGACGGTGCGCGGACCACCCTCAAGGCCACTGCAGGACCGTTCCTGCTGAAGGCGGTCGACCAGAAGGGCGGCCAGGTCACGCTGGCCCGCAACCCCCGCTGGTGGGGTCAGCAGGCCAAGCTCGACGGCCTCGTCCTCAAAGCCGTGCCCCGGGCCGACCGGGTGGCCGCCCTCGCCGCCGGCAACCTCGATCTGGCCGAGATTGATCGGTCTGCGGTCGAGCGGATCGCCCTGGCCCTCCGGGACGCCGGCGCCGGTCGGAGCGGTGCCCAGGCCGCCCTCCTGCACGGCCCCGGCTCTTCGATCACCCCGTCCAAGGCCCTGAAGTCCTGGGCCCTGGCCCACGGCTCCGACGAGGAGAAGGCGGACGAGGTCACGGCCGCCCGCAAGAAGAACCAGGAAGCCGTCGACCGCTACGCGAGCACCCAGGACGGCCTGGCCAAGTACGTGGTCCGCAAGTCCCTGGAACCCGCCTACACCCAGCTCTCGCTGAACGGCGAGTCCGGTCCGCTCGCCGACGAGCGGGTGCGGCGTGCGGTGGCACGGGCCATCAACCGCCAGGAGCTGGCCGAGACCGTACTGAAGCCGCTGGGCCTGCCGGCCAAGCCCCCCGGCAGCCACCTCGCCCTCGCCGGCCAGGCGGCGTACGCGGACAGCAGCGACGCGCTCGGCAGTCAGGACACCCAAGAGGCGCGGGCGCTCCTCGCCGATGCGGGCTGGGTCCCCGGAGGCGCGGCCCGGAAGCCCGAGGGCACCGAGGCGGGCAGCGAGTCGGAGAAGAAGGAGGGCGAGAAGAAGGAAGGCGAAGAGAAGAAGGAGAAGAAGGAGGGCGAAGAGAAGAAGGAGGCGGAGAAGAAGGACGAGGGGGCCACCGACGCCAAGAAGAAGGCCGCCGACACCGCCTCGGACGAGGGGCTCTACATCGTCGGCGACGACAAGCCCGGTGCCCGCCGGGCCCTGCCCGCCCCCGTCATCGGCGCGAGCGGCCCGGAGAACGGCACCCACGTCCTCGCTCCCGCCGCTGCCGCCGCCCGGCAGAGCGCGGCCCTCCTCGCCCGGGCCGAGGCCCTCGACACCGGCTCCGGCTCCCGTGCCGCCCAGTCGGCCGCCAAGCCGGACCAGGGGGTGGCGGGCGCCTATGCACCGCGCGGCAGCGCCGCCCCCGTGACGGTTCCCGAGGCGGCGCAGGCCCTGGGCAAGGACGGAAAGGCGCTCAGCCTCCGCTTCGTCCTGCCGTCCGGGCCCGGCTCCGAGTCCCTGCGGACGGTCGGCGACCGCATCGTCCGGATGCTCGACGCGGTCGGCATCCGGACCGAGGTCACCAAGGTCTCCGACGAGAGCTTCTTCAAGGACCACATCGCCTCCGGCGACTACGACCTCGCCCTCTACTCCTGGCCCGCCTCCGCCTTCCCCGCCACCGACGCCCGGCCGATCTTCGCCAAGCCCGAGCCGGCCGCGGACGGCTCGCTCCTGGTGGAGCAGAACTACTCCCGGGTCGGCACCGACCGGATCGACCAACTGTTCGACCAGGCGGTGGGGACGCTCGACGAGGAGGAGGCCCGCGACCTCGTGCGCCAGGCCGATGCCCGGATCTGGGCCGTGGCCGGATCCATTCCCCTCTACCAGCGCCCGCAGCTCGTCGCCGCCAGGGCCGACCTGGTGAACGCCGGGGCCTGGGGGCTCGCCGCCCCCCGCTACCAGGACATCGGGTTCAAGAAGCCCGAAACGACCAAGGGTACCGACCGCAAGAGCTGAAAGCACGGGCCGCAAGCTCAGAAGCAGCTCAAGTTCCTTGCCCGCCGGGGGCTCCGGCGGGCAGGATCGCGGCGGCCCCTTGACCCGGACCGCATGACGTTCCCCACACCCTGAAACCTTCCAGTAGACCCTCTCGGATCCAGCCGGGGAAGCCCCTTGCACGGCAGCCCCGTACCATGGGACGTAGCCGTGGCGCGTCCGCCCGGCGGGCGTAAGAGGAACTGACGCCGCATCCCACGATCCGAGAGAAGCGCAAGCCACCCATGCCCACGCGCCACGACATCCGCAACGTCGCCATCGTCGCCCACGTCGACCACGGCAAGACGACCATCGTCGACGCCATGCTCAAGCAGGCCGGTGCCTTCGCCGCCCACCAGCAGGTCGACGACCGAGTCATGGACTCGAACGACCTGGAGCGTGAGAAGGGCATCACGATCCTCGCCAAGAACACGGCGGTGAAGTACCACCCCAAGGACGGTGGGGCCCCGATCACGATCAACATCATCGACACCCCCGGCCACGCCGACTTCGGTGGCGAGGTCGAGCGCGGTCTGTCGATGGTCGACGCCGTCGTCCTGCTGGTGGACGCCTCCGAGGGTCCGCTGCCGCAGACCCGCTTCGTGCTGCGCAAGGCCCTCCAGCAGCGCAAGCCCGTCATCCTCTGCATCAACAAGACGGACCGCCCGGACTCCCGGATCGACGAGGTCGTCAACGAGACCTACGACCTCTTCCTGGACCTGGACGCGGACGAGGACCAGATCGAGTTCCCGATCGTCTACGCCTGCGGCCGTGACGGCATCGCCTCGCTGACCAAGCCGGAGGACGGCACCGTCCCGCAGGACTCCACCAGCCTGGAGCCCTTCTTCTCCACGATCCTGGAGCACGTCCCCGCGCCGACGTACGAGGAGGACGCGCCGCTCCAGGCCCACGTCACCAACCTCGACGCCGACAACTTCCTCGGCCGCATCGCGCTCCTCCGCGTCGAGCAGGGCGAGCTGCGCAAGGGTCAGACGGTCGCGTGGATCAAGCGTGACGGCACGATCTCCAACGTCCGCATCACCGAGCTGATGATGACCGAGGCGCTCACCCGCAAGCCGGCCGAGGTCGCCGGCCCCGGTGACATCTGCGCCGTCGCCGGCATCCCGGACATCATGATCGGCGAGACGCTGGCCGACCCGGAGAACCCGGTCGCGCTGCCGCTGATCACGGTCGACCAGCCGGCCATCTCCATGACCATCGGCACCAACACCTCGCCGCTCGTCGGCCGTGGCGGCACCGGCAAGGGCGCGGACGCCAAGGCCGCGGTCAAGGACCGGAAGGTCACCGCCCGTCAGGTGAAGGACCGTCTGGACCGCGAGCTGATCGGCAACGTCTCGCTCCGCGTCCTCGACACCGAGCGTCCGGACGCCTGGGAGGTCCAGGGCCGTGGTGAGCTCGCGCTCGCCATCCTGGTCGAGCAGATGCGCCGCGAGGGCTTCGAGCTCACCATCGGCAAGCCGCAGGTCGTCACCAAGGAGGTCGACGGCAAGCTCCACGAGCCGGTCGAGCGCCTCACGGTCGACGTCCCCGAGGAGCACATGGGTGCGGTCACGCAGCTCATGGGCGTCCGCAAGGGCCGCATGGACAACATGTCGAACCACGGTTCCGGCTGGGTCCGCATGGAGTTCGTCGTCCCGTCGCGCGGACTCATCGGCTTCCGCACGGAGTTCCTCACCAACACCCGCGGCACGGGCATCGCCCACTCGATCCACGAGGGCCACGAGCCGTGGTTCGGCCAGCTGGTCACCCGCAACAACGGTTCGCTGGTCGCCGACCGCGCGGGTTCGGTCACCGGCTTCGCGATGACCAACCTCCAGGAGCGCGGCGTCCTCTTCGTGGACCCGGGCACCGAGGTGTACGAGGGCATGATCGTCGGCGAGAACTCCCGCTCCGACGACATGGACGTGAACATCACCAAGGAGAAGAAGCTCACCAACATGCGCTCCGCCTCCGCCGACTCCTTCGAGGCGATCGTTCCGCCGCGCAAGCTCTCCCTGGAGCAGTCCCTGGAGTTCTGCCGCGACGACGAGTGCGTCGAGGTCACCCCGGAGGCCGTGCGCATCCGCAAGGTCGTCCTGGACCAGAAGGAGCGCGGTCGTTCCGCTTCCCGCGCCAAGAACGGCTGAGTAAGGTCGCATGCGGTCGAGGGATGCCGGGTAGATCGTGACCCTGTGATCTTCGCCGCTCACGACTGACATGCAGTCAGAAACGGAGCCCGGACCCCCACAGACGCTGTGGGGGTCCGGGCTTTTCGTCAAGTTCCGTCAACCACATTTCACGGCCAGGGTGTCCGCATATCGGTGATCGCTCTCCGGTACGCGTGTTAACAGTCCGTTTCGGGTGTGTCTGTCTGTGCTCATTTTGTCCGGATTTCGGTCTCCCGAACCCTGGCGATGTTGTCAAACCGAGACCACTTAAGTGTGGTTTACGGCCCGGACGTACTTAATAGTTGGCTGCATTGAGCTCGGGTCAATGGGTCACGCACTGTGGGGAGTGCCGACTCACGAGCACACTCGGGGCACTTGAGTCCAGGCCGTCAGGGGTGTCGGCAAAACTCGAAGTGCCTCTCTTGTAGTGACAAAGTGGACTCATGAGGAGGAACCCATGCGCGGTGCCAAGAGCGCCAAGTGGGTAACGGGCGCGATCATCGTCGCCCTTGCTGCGACCGCCTGTGGCGGGGGTAAGAGCGATGGCGGCTCCGACGCCAAGGGCACGGTGGACCCGAACGGGATCTACTCCGTCGAGCTCGGTGAGCCGGAGAAGCTCCTGCACACCGGTGACACCATGGAGTCCAACGGCTCCCTGGTCATGTCTGGCCTGTTCTCGACCCTGGTCGACTACAAGGCCGACGGCTCTCTCGAGATGATCAACGCCGAGTCGCTCACCACGAGCGACTCGAAGATGTGGACCGTCAAGCTCAAGCCGGGCTGGACCTTCCACGACGGCACCCCGGTCACCTCCAAGTCCTTCGTGGACGCCTGGAACTGGAACGCCAACATCAACAACGCCATGGGCCTCGCGTCCTGGTTCGCGGACATCAAGGGCTACGAGGCGCTCCACCCGGAGGCCGAGGGTGCCAAGCCGACGAGCGACAAGCTCGAGGGCCTGAAGATCGTCGACGACAACACCTTCACCATCGAGCTGAAGTCGTCCGTCCCGGCCTTCGGTCACAAGCTCGCGTACATCCCCTTCGCGCCGCTGCCCGCGTCCTTCTACGCGGACCCGAAGGCCGCCGGTGAGAAGCCGGTCGGCAACGGTCCGTACAAGTTCCAGTCGTGGGACCACAAGAAGCAGATCAAGATCGTCCGTTACGACGACTACAAGGGCCCGAACAAGGCGAAGAACGGCGGTGTGGTCTTCAAGAACTACACCGGCCTCGAGGCCGCGTACGAGGACCTGAAGTCCGGCAACCTGGACGTCCTGCGTCAGGTCGGCCCGAAGGACCTCCCGGTCTACCACCAGGACCTCGGCGACCGCGCCGTGGACGCCGACCACTCCGCGATCCAGTCGATCGCCGTCGCGTTCTACGCCGACCAGTGGACGAAGCCGAAGCCGGTCGACGTCAAGGTCCTCCAGGGCCTCTCGATGGCCATCGACCGCGACACCATCACCAAGACCGTGCTCCAGGGCACGCGTGAGCCGGCGACCGGCTGGGTGGCCAAGGGCGTCCTGGGCTACCAGGAGAACGCCGCGGGCGACGTCACCAAGTTCGACCCGGCCAAGGCCAAGGAGCTCATCAAGGCCGGTGGCGGTGTCCCCGGCAACAAGATCTCCATCCAGTACAACGCGGACGGCGGCCACAAGGAGTGGGTCGAGGCGGTCTGCAACAGCATCGCCCAGTCCACCGGCGTCCAGTGCACCGGTGACAGCAAGCCGGACTTCCAGGCCGACCTCGCGGCTCGCAAGAGCAAGCAGGTCAAGTCGATGTACCGTTCGGCCTGGTCGCTCGACTACCCGATCAACGGCAACTTCCTGAGCGACCTGTACCGCACGGGTGCCGCGGGTAACCAGGGTGGCTTCTCCAACAAGGAGCTGGACGCCAAGCTCGCCGCCGCCGAGAGCGCCAAGACGCTCGACGAGTCGGTGAAGCTGTTCCAGGAGGCCGAGAAGGACCTGGTCAACTACATGCCGGCGATCCCGCTCTGGTACTACAAGGTCAACGCGGGTTACTCCGAGAAGGTTTCGGGCGTCAAGTACGACCAGGCCGGCGACCCGATCCTGAACCTCATCGAGGTCAAGAAGTAATTACCCCAGCGTAGTCCGCACGCCGACGTGGGGACTGACGGATCGTCAGTCCCCGCCCGGCATCCTACGCAGTGGCCGGGGGGCCCTTCGGGAGAACAACCGTGCATCCATCGGGATCACGGTTCCCGAGGGTGCCCGCCCGGCTTCCGCTGTGACATTTCAACGGAGGCATGATGGGGCGCTATGTCGCACGACGACTGCTCCAGATGATCCCGGTTTTCCTCGGGACAACCTTTCTCATCTTCTTCATGGTCTACAGCCTGCCCGGCGACCCCGTTCTCGGGCTGTTCGGCGACAAGGGCGCAGACCCGGCGACGCTGGCCGCGAAGAGACATGAGCTGGGACTGGATCTGCCGATCTGGCAGCAGTACTGGAACTACATGACCGATATCGTCCTGCACTTCGACTTCGGCAGCCAGATCCGCAATGGTCGCCCGGTCACCGAAGTGTTGGGTGACGCGTTCCCCATCACGCTGCAACTCGCGGCTCTGGCCTTCGCGTTCGAGCTGACCTTCGGCATCGGTCTCGGCATCATCGGCGGTCTCAAGGCCGGCCGACTCGCGGACAACGCCATCCTGATCTTCACCCTCCTGATCATGTCGATCCCGGTCTTCGTGCTGGGCTTCATCATCAAGATGGTCTTCGCCTTCCAGCTCGACTGGATCGCCCCCAACGTCAGCACCGAACAGAAGTGGTCGGAGCTGATCGCGCCGGCGATCGTGCTCGGTGGACTCTCCCTGGCCTACGTCGCGCGACTGACCCGGACCTCGATGGCCGAGAACCTGCGCGCCGACTACATGCGCACGGCCATCGCCAAGGGCTTGCCGAAGCGCCGCGTCGTCGGCGTCCACCTGATGCGCAACTCGATGATCCCGGTCGTCACCTTCCTCGGCACCGACATCGGTGCGCTGATGGGCGGAGCTGTCGTCACCGAGGGCATCTTCAACATCAAGGGCGTCGGTGGCGTCATCTACGAGTCGATCACCCGCCGCGAAGGCACCACGATCGTTGGCCTCGTCACCATCCTGGTGATCATCTACCTCGTCACCAGCCTGCTCATCGACCTGCTGTACGCGGTCCTGGACCCGAGGATCCGTTATGCCTGACGTGACCAAGACCGCCGCTCCGGCAGACGGCTCCGTCGACACCCCCTCCGTCGCCGAGGACGCCGCCTCCGCACCGAAGCAGGAGAAGGCCCGTTCCCTCTGGGGAGACGCCTGGCGTGACCTGCGGCGCAACCCGTACTTCATCGTGTCGTCGGTGCTGATCTTCTTCCTGCTGCTGATCGCCGCCTTCCCGGGGTTGTTCACGAGCGCCTCGCCGACCGCGGGTGACCTCGTCCACCACTACGTGGGCAAGCCCGAGCTGAGCAAGATCGGCTCCGAGGGGTGGCTCGGCTACGACATCCAGGGCCGTTCCGTCTACTCCCGCCTGGTCCACGGCACCCGTGCCTCGATCATGGTCGGCATCGCCGTTACCGCGATCGTCACCATCATCGGCAGCATCATGGGCATGATCGCCGGTTACTTCGGTGGCGTCGTCGACGCGCTGCTCTCCCGCATCACCGACATCTTCTTCGGCATCCCCTTCCTGCTCGGCGCCATGGTCGTCCTGCAGTCCTTCACCGAGCGCACCATCTGGGTCGTCGTCTTCGCCCTGGCGTTCCTCGGTTGGACCCAGATCACCCGCGTCATGCGCGGTGCCGTGATCACGGTCAAGCAGGCCGACTACGTCCACGCCGCCAAGGCGCTGGGCGCCGGAACCACCCGGATCCTGTTCAAGCACATCCTGCCCAACGCCATGGCTCCGGTGATCGTCGTCGCCACCATCGCGCTCGGCGGTTACATCTCGGCCGAGGCCACCCTGTCGTACCTCGGTCTGGGCCTTGCCGCTCCCACGGTCTCGTGGGGCGTCGACATCTCCGCCGGTGTCCAGGCGATCCGCACGTCGCAGCACATCCTGCTGTACCCGTCGATCATGGTGAGCATCACCGTCCTGGCGTTCATCATGCTCGGCGAAGCGGTCCGCAACGCCCTCGACCCGAAGCTGCGCTGAGGAGGGCGTAAATGACCACCATCGACAAGACCGCGACGGTCCCCGCGCCGCGCGACGGCGACCACCACGACGGTCCGCTGCTCGAAGTCCGCGACCTGCACGTGGAGTTCCACACCCGTGACGGGGTGGCCAAGGCAGTCAACGGCGTCAACTACTCGGTCGACGCCGGCGAGACGCTGGCCGTGCTCGGCGAGTCCGGTTCCGGCAAGTCCGTGACCGCGCAGGCCATCATGGGCATCCTCGACATGCCGCCCGGCAAGATCCCGCAGGGCGAGATCTTCTTCCGCGGCCAGGACATGCTCAAGATGTCCTACGAGGAGCGCCGGAAGATCCGCGGTCGCAAGATCGCGATGATCTTCCAGGACGCGCTGTCCTCCCTGAACCCGGTGCTGTCCGTCGGCTACCAGCTCGGCGAGATGTTCCGCGTCCACCACGGCCTGTCCAAGAAGGACTCCAAGGCCAAGGCCATCGAGCTGATGGACAAGGTCAAGATCCCCGCCGCCAAGGCGCGGGTCTCCGACTACCCGCACCAGTTCTCCGGCGGCATGCGCCAGCGCATCATGATCGCCATGGCGCTCGCCCTGGAGCCGGACCTGATCATCGCCGACGAGCCCACCACGGCTCTCGACGTGACGGTCCAGGCCCAGGTCATGGACCTCCTCGCGGAGCTCCAGCAGGAATACAACATGGGCCTGATCCTGATCACCCACGACCTCGGCGTCGTCGCCGACGTCGCGGACAAGATCGCCGTGATGTACGCCGGCCGGATCGTCGAGCAGGCGCCGGTGCACGAGCTGTACAAGCGCCCGGCCCACCCGTACACCCGGGGGCTGCTGGACTCGATCCCGCGCCTGGACCAGAAGGGCCAGGAGCTCTTCGCGATCAAGGGCCTGCCCCCCAACCTGCTGAACGTGCCGACCGGTTGCGCCTTCAACCCGCGCTGCGTCATGGCCGACGACATCTGCCGCACGGAGATCCCGGCGCTGGTGCCCGTCACCGAGCAGGACGGTGCGGACCTCCCGGGCCGCAAGAGCGCCTGTCACTTCTGGAAGGAGACGATCCATGGCTGACCTCAGCACGAACGGCGAGGCCTCCGTGGGCCGCGGCGAGCCGATCCTCCAGGTGCGCAACCTGAAGAAGCACTTCCCGCTGACCCAGGGCATCCTCTTCAAGAAGCAGGTCGGCGCCGTCAAGGCCGTCGACGGGGTCTCCTTCGACCTCTACAAGGGCGAGACCCTCGGCATCGTCGGCGAGTCCGGCTGTGGCAAGTCCACGGTCGCCAAGCTCCTGATGAACCTGGAGCGGGCCACCGCCGGCGAGGTCTTCTACAAGGGCCAGGACATCACCAAGCTGTCCGGGCGCGCGCTGAAGGCCGTCCGGCGCAACATCCAGATGGTGTTCCAGGACCCGTACACCTCGCTGAACCCGCGGATGACGGTCGGCGACATCATCGGCGAGCCCTTCGACATCCACCCCGAGGTGGCCCCCAAGGGCGACCGGCGCCGCAAGGTGCAGGAGCTGCTGGACGTCGTCGGCCTCAACCCGGAGTACATCAACCGGTACCCGCACCAGTTCTCCGGCGGCCAGCGCCAGCGCATCGGCATCGCCCGCGGCCTCGCGCTCAACCCGGAGATCATCATCTGCGACGAGCCGGTCTCGGCGCTGGACGTCTCCGTCCAGGCGCAGGTCATCAACCTGATGGGGAAGCTGCAGGAGGAGTTCAACCTCTCCTACCTCTTCATCGCGCACGACCTGTCGATCGTCCGGCACATCTCCGACCGCGTCGGCGTCATGTACCTCGGCAAGATGGCCGAGATCGGTACGGACGAGGAGATCTACGACCACCCGACGCACCCGTACACCCAGGCGCTGCTCTCCGCGGTGCCGGTGCCGGACCCGGACGCCCGCGCGCACCGCGACCGGATCATCCTCACCGGTGACGTCCCCTCGCCGGCCAACCCGCCGTCGGGCTGCAGCTTCCGCACCCGTTGCTGGAAGGCGCAGGAGCGGTGCTCGCAGGAGGTGCCGGTGCTGGCGATCCCGAGCAGCTTCCAGGGCCTGGACACCCCGGTCGCGCACGCCTCGGCCTGCCACTTCGCCGAAGAGCGGCACGTCGTTCCCGCGTCCTGACGCGGGGTCGGACGACCAACGGCCGGTCCCGGTGCCCTTCGGCACCGGGACCGGCCGTTTTCCCGTGCGGGACCGCTCAGAACCGGTTCTGGTTCAAGGCGTTCTGCAGGGCCCGGACGGTGGCGGGACCCCATGCGCCGTCGACGGTCAGGCCGGCACCGGTCATCGTGTTGAGGTGGGTCTGCAGGGCCCGGTAGGTGGCCGGCCCGGTGTCGCCGTCCTCGACGAGGCCGGCACCGGACCACACGTTGAGGTGGTGCTGCAGCGCCTTCTTCGACGCCGGCCCCCACTCGCCGTCCACCGGGGTGCCGATCGCCGCCTGGGTGGCGCGGACGGTCGCGGGTCCGAAGTCCCCGTCCACCACGAGCCAGGCGCCGTCGTCGGCGTAGGCCTTGTACGCGGCTTCGGTGGCGGGGCCCCACAGCCCGTCGGCCGGGGTACCGACCTTCGTCTGGAGCCAGCGCACCCCCGCGTCCGTCAACGGGCCCCAGACCCCGTCCTGATCGAGGGCGGGGGAGTGGCCGAGCTCGTTGACGGCGTACTGCTGCATGAGCACCGAGCGGACCGAACTCATGCCTCCGGAGCCGCCCGAGTCGCCGCCCACACGGGCCCGGTACGCGGCTTCGGTGGCGGGGCCCCACAGCCCGTCGGCCGGGGTGCCGACCTTCGTCTGCAGCCAGCGCACCCCCGCGTCCGTCAGCGGACCGAAGACGCCGTCGACGCCGAGGGCGGGGCTGTAGCCGAGCCCGTTGACCGCCTGCTGCTGCGCCGAGACGGAACGGACCTGGGTCATGCCGCCGCCCGTGGCGCCGCTGGAGTCCCCGACGGGGCCGTCGTAGGCGTCCCCCGTCCCGTACTCGATGGTGACGTCCCAGGCCGGCATGCCCTTCTGCACCCAGGTGCGCAGCTGCGAGCCGGGGCAGCTGGTGGCGTTGCCGGGCAGGCCGCCGTGGTACGTCATCGTCAGGGTGCGGCCGGCCAGTCGGTTGGCCTGGTCGTAGAGGGCGCGTATGGAGGAGTAGGCGCGCTCGGTCGCGTCGCCGTCCTCGCCGATGAAGCAGACGCCGATGTGGCTGACGTTGTGGCCGTAGGCGTGTGCGCCCTGCACGTACCAGCCGCGGCCCTCGAAGATCCGGCCGTCGGCGTCGACCAGGAAGTTGTAGCCGATGTCGGACCAGCCGTGGGAGTCCATGTGGTAGTTCTGGATCTGACGGACGGTCTGGTTCGTGGGTCCGTCCGAGTAGTGCACGGTGAAGCCGGTGCGCGAACCCGTGCCCACCGGTGTGACCTCCCGGGGCGGGCGGGCCCCCCACTCGGCGCGGCGGTAGAGGAAGGTCATGGGGGGCGCGGCGGGCACGGACAGCGGATAGAGCTCGTGGAGCAGCGGGTAGAGGTTCCCGGGGCACTCGGTCTGGTAGACGTCCCGGTGGCCCTTGAGCCCCGGTCCCGCCCCGTACCCCTCCAGGTACGTGATGATCTGCCGGTACGCCGTGATCATCTCGGTGGTGACCTGGTCGTCCGTGCCGATCAGGCCCATCACGGCGTAGTAGTCCTTGTTGGCGCCCTTGACCCGCGCCTTGTCGCCGGAGCCGTTGGCGGCGGAACGCCGGGTCGCCCCGCGGCCCTCGTAGATGTAGCCGTGCTTGCAGATGACGAAGTTGTAGGCGATGTCGTCGATGGGCGGCTCCTTCCACCCGAGCTTGACCTCGATGGTGTCCGCGAGGGAGTGGTACATCTGGCTCCGCTGGACCTCCCGGATGGTGGCGGCGCACTTGTCGCCGTGCGGATCCGAGGCCACGTTGCCGTTGCCCTCGTGATGGACGACCACCCCGCCGAGCCAGGGCTCGAAGCTGTCCGGGTCGATCTTCTTCGGGGGCAGGGCGCCCCACTGGTCCCGCCTGATGATGGAAACCATGTCGTTCTTCCTCCTGGTCGTTCCGCGGCGGGCCGATCCGCCGCTTCGTGCTCTCCCCGGGCCCGCTCCGCCGCGGGCCGTGTCCGTGTGGTCCGCGGCCTCATGCCGCGCCGATCACGCCCCCGTCCCTGCGGCGGACGACGACGGTGGCCGAGCGGGGGCGTCCCGACGGGTCGTGGTCCGGCCAGGAGCCGACGGCGCACGGCTTCTCCGGCGTGGGGGTGCCCCAGGCGGCCGTCTGCCCACCGGGGTGCTGGACGTTGACGAACAGGGCGCGCCGGTCGGGGGTGGCGGTGACACCGGTGATCTCGGCACCGCGCGGGCCGGTCAGGAACCGGCGCAGCTCGCCGGTGGCCGGGTCGCCGACGAGCACCGCGTTGTTGCCGAGGTTCTCGTGCCCGGAGCCCGCGCGGTTCTGCTCCCACTGCGAGATGCCGGTCTGGACCCACAGCCGTCCGTCGCCGTCGAACCACAGCCCCTTGGGCGAGCCGAACATGCTCGTCCCGTCCAGGTCCACCCGCTCGTCGTGCGCGGGGTCCCCGGCGAGCACGAACACCTCCCAGCGGAACGCCTCCGCCGTCTCCTCGCGCCACCGCACGATGTGCCCGTACGGGTTGCCGTCGCGGGGACTGGCCGCACGGCTGCGCCCGGCCGCACCGCAGTGGTCCCCGCCCGGGCTGTTGGCCAGCGCGCAGTAGACCGTGCCGTCGGCCGGGTCGACCGTGGTCTGCTGCGGCCGGTCCAAGGGCGTGGCGCCGAGCGCGTCGGCCGCCTCACGGGCGCGCAGCAGGACGTCGGCCCCGTCGGACCAGCCGTTCTTCGGGGACAGCGGGCCCGTTCCGTGGACGAGCGGTAGCCAGCGGCCGGTGCCGTCCTCCGCGAAGCGGGCGACGTACAGGGTGCCGTGGTCGAGCGGGCTGAGCCCGCGGGCGCGCAGGGACCGCCAGTCGTCCGAGCCCACGAACTTGTAGAGGTAGCCGCCGTTCTCGTCGTCCCCGCTGTACACGACGGCCCGGCCGGCGGAGTCGGTGACGGTCGCGCCGACGTGCTGGAAGCGGCCGAGCGCGGTGCGCTTGACCGGAGCCCCGGAGGGTGCGGCGGGGTCGAGCTCCACGACCCATCCGAAGCGGTTGGCCTCGTTGCCGTTGGCCGCGAGGTCGAAGCGCGGGTCGGTGCGGTGCCAGCGGTGGCCGTGGCCGGCCGCGCTCAATCCGTACCGCCGCTGCGTGCGGGTGGGGCGCCAGCTCCGGTCGTCGGTGCCGAAGTAGCCGGCGGCGTTCTCCTCGCAGCTCAGGTACGTGCCCCAGGGGGTCACCCCGTGGAAGCTGTTGCCGAGGGTGCCGACGGGCGCGGAACCGGTGCGCAGCGCCGGGTGGTCCGTGCCCACGGGCCCGGAGAAGACCAGGGGGGTGGTGCCCGTGACCCTCCGGTTGCGGGGCGAGTCGACGATCCGCCAGGTGTCACCGAGCTCCCGCACCTCCACCACGCTGACCCCCTGCGCGGCGAGGGCCTTGGCGACCCGTTCGTCCTGCGGCGCGGGGTCGACGGGGTCCATGGCCTCGTGGTTGATCACGAGGGTGCCGCGGCGGTTGCCCTCGGGGCCGCTGCCGGACGGGAAGTAGTGCAGGCCGCTGTGGTGCGAACCGATCTGCTGCGCCTGCTCGGCGGCGCTGCCGCTGCCGTCGGGGCGCCAGGCCGGCCCCGCGGCCCGCAGCGGCGCTCCCCAGGGGGCGAGGGTCTGGACGAGGTACCCGTCGGGCACGACCACCGTGTCCGCGTCCGAGGGGGAGACCGCCGAGAAGCCGAGCAGTTCCCGCTCGGCTTCCCCGTCCGGCCGGTGCGGGACGGCGGCTGCGGCGGGTGTGCCCGTGGCGGTGGAGAGGCCGAGGAACGCGGCGAACGCGGCAGTGCCGCCGGCCACCACCTGACGCCGTGACACGGCGGCGGCCACGACCTCCCGGAACGGCCGCTGGAGCTCTTGATCAGACATGTGCGCCCACCAGAGAGAAGGGTCGGACAGAAGAAGGCGAGCCCTGTCTCCGCCTCGGCGGAACGGGCTCGCCCTCCCGAACCTAAGTGCCCCGGAGCCGCGTTCACGCCCATGGGCGTCCCGGGATGGTCCCGACCGTCCCGTGGGACGGTGCACGGGACGACCGGCGTCCCGCGGGGCGGTCCCGCAGCCGTCCCGCGTCTCGTGACCGTCCCGGGGACGCCGTGCGTCCCCGGCGCCGCTCCACCGCCCCCGGCCTTCGCCGCAGCGGTCCGCGGGGGAGGCCCCGCCACGGGCCGGGACGGGTCCCGTGCGGCGGGACGACCGGGACGGGGCCACGGGACTGGCAGCGTGTGCGGCGGCACGGCACCACGGGATGCCCGCCTCCCACCGCACCGACGAACCGATACGTAGGGGTCCTCAGTTGAAGACGTACGCCCGCAAGCTCGCCACGGCCGGCTCGACGCTGGTCCTGGCCGCGTCCAGCCTGTTGCTCGCCTCCTCGCCGGCCTCGGCGGCGACCTCGTGCTACGCGAAGTCCTGCGAGGGCCTGGATCCGAGCAGGACCGTCTGCCAGAACGACGCCCGCACCGTGGGCACCACCGGCGCCGGGGTGGAGCTGCGCTACAGCCCCACCTGTCGGGCCGCGTGGGCCCGCAAGAAGAACGGCACCGACAACGCCTTCGAGACCAGGATCCAGGTGACGAACTCCAACGGATCCGGCTACTCCCTGCCGTACGTGAGCGGAACCCTGTTCACGCGGATGGTGAACGACGCGGGCATCGTGTCCTGGGCGTGCGAGACCCGCTACTACTTCGAGGGCGGCCACTACAACAGCTGGGAGGAGTGCACCGGCAAGTACTGACGAGAGCCCGACTCCGAACCGCCGGTTCCCGAGGACTGACACATGACGACACCGCTCAACGGATCGAATCCCGACCGCCGTTCCCTGCTCGTGGGCGCGCTCGCACTCGGCGCGTCCAGCGTGCTGCCCCTCTGGGCGGCCGGTACGGCCAGGGCGGCCGGAGGGCCCGTGATCGCGGACTGCGCGACCTGGGGCGCCCGTCCCCCGAGCAGCCCGGTCAGGGTCCTTCCGGCCCCACCGCACAAGATCATCGTGCACCACACGGCGACGCCCAACACCACCGACTACGCGCAGGCCCAGGCGTTCCGGCTCGCCCGCTCCATGCAGAACTGGGCGATGGACGACCGCCATTGGATCGACACGGGCCAGCACTTCACCATCAGCCGCGGCGCCTTCGTCACGGAGGGGCGCCACAACAGCCTGACCGCGCTCCAGGGCGGCACCCAAACCGTCGAGGCGGCGCACTGCACCGGCCAGAACACCGTGGCCATCGGCATCGAGAACGAGGGCACCTACACCTCCCTCGACCCGCGTGGCGAGCAGTACGCCCGGCTGGTCGAGCTGTGCGCGCACATCTGCCGCCAGTACGGGCTACGGGCCTACCAGATCTACGGGCACCGGGACTTCAACGCCACCCTCTGCCCCGGCGACCGCCTGTACGCACTGCTGCCGAAGCTGCGCAAGGACGTCGCCGCCCGCATCGGCGGCGACCCGACGGCACCGGTGTGGCCGCTGCTGCACAACGGCGACGCGGGCGACCGGGTCCGGGCGCTCCAGCACCTGCTCGTCACGCGGGGCGCCGCGATCACCGTCGACGGGGCGTTCGGCCCGGCCACCGAACAGGCCGTGCGGAACTTCCAGAGCCTCGTGCACGCGACCTCCGACGGCTATGCCGGCAACCAGACCTGGCACCAGCTGGTGGCGCCCGTACGCCGCGGCGACACCGGGGAGGCCGTGAAGGCGGTCCAACTCCTGCTCACCGCACGCGCCCTGCCCACCACGGTCGACGGCGCCTTCGGCCCCGGCATGCAGAACTCGGTCACCACCTTCCAGACGGGCGCGGGACTGCCCGCCGACGGCGTCGTCGACGCCCGCACCTTCGCCCGCCTGCTCGGCTGACCTCCCCCGACCACTCCGACGTGAGGACTTCCCCTCCATGCACTCGACCACCCTGCCCCTCACGCGCTGGGCGATGTTGTTCGCCGTCGTCGCCGCGCTGATCGTCGGCCTCGGCACGCCCGCGCGGGCGCTGTCCGGCGCCTTCGTCCCGACCCAGAGCAAGGGCAACCGCGGCTCGGACGTCGTCGCCCTGCAGTACCTGCTCAACGCCCAGGGCTCCAACCTCACCGCCGACGGGGCCTTCGGCGGCGGCACCGACTCGGCGGTCCGCTCCTTCCAGTCGGCCAAGGGACTGGACAGCGACGGCATCGTCGGCCCCAACACCTGGAAGGCGCTCACCGTCACCGTCCGCGAGGGCAGCCGGGGCGAGGCGGTGAAGGCCGTGCAGTACCTGCTCAACGCCAAGCGCGGGGCGGGCCTGGCCGTCGACGGCGCCTTCGGCTCCGGCACCGCCTCGGCCGTCCGCAGCTTCCAGAGCCACGCGGGCCTGGACGCCGACGGGGTCGTCGGCCCCAACACCTGGACCAACCTGCTCTGGCACTACGAGTACGCCGACTACAACGCCGGCACCCTGTGCAACCAGAACCCGGACGGCAACTCCTCCGCCGACTGGGGAACGGCCGCCGCCATCGGTCAGCTCGAGGCCGCCGCACGCACCTTCGCCGCCAACGGGCGGGGCCGGGTGCCGGTCGGTGACATCGCCTTCGAGCACGGTGGTTCCATCTCGGGCCACGCCAGCCACCAGGTCGGGCTCGACGCCGACATCTGGCCCGTCCGCACGGACGCGGCCCAGTGCAGCGGCTCCCGGATCACCTGGAGTTCCTCCTCCTACGACCGCAACGCGACCCGCGCACTGGTGAAGGCCCTGCGCGCGGCGGCCCCCGGGCACGTGAAGTTCGTCTACTTCAACGACCCCCAGCTGATCGCCGAGGGGCTGACCGTCTCCTACCCCAACCACGACAACCACCTGCACATCCGCTACTGCGAGGCGGTCCACCCGAACGCCTCCTACCGCTGCTGATCCGCCCACCCATCGGAGGGAAGAGATGATGAGAAGGATTCCCGGCCTGGCCGCCGCCCTGTTCGCCACCCTGGTGGCCGCGTTGACGGCCGGACTGCTCTCCGCGGCCCCCGCACTGGCCGCTGACTGGCCGCTGGTCAGGAACGGCAACACCGGCGTCCAGGTGACCACCGTCCAGCACCTGTTGACCGCCCGCGGCTACGCCACCAGCGCCGACGGCGTGTTCGGCTCCGGCACCGAGTCCAAGGTGCGCGGCTTCCAGAGCGCCAGCGGCCTGGACGCGGACGGCGTCGTCGGCGCCGACACCTGGTCCAGGCTGATCGTCACGGTCCGCAAGGGCAACAGCGGTTCTGCGGTCAAGGCCGCCCAGGTCCAGCTCAACCGCTACGGGGCGGGCCTGGCCGTCGACGGCGCCTTCGGCGACGGCACCGACGCCAAGGTGCGCGGCTTCCAGTCCTCGCACGGCCTGGACGCGGACGGCGTCGTCGGTCCGGACACCTGGCGCGCCCTGGTCACCGGTTCCTCCGGCGGCACCGGTGGCGGCGGCGGGCTGCTGACCCACACCCAGGCGAGCAGCATCTTCAGGTCGGCGAGCATCACCTGGTCCTCCTCCGGCAACTGCTCCAACCGCTACAGCAGCAGCTGCACCTCCTTCGACGGCCTGCGCCAGGCCTCCGCCGACGGGGCCGTCGGGCTGCGCCGGTCGAGCGGTTGCGCCCTGAACATCACCGGCGGTACGGAGACGGGCCACGCCAGCGGAACGTACAGCCACTGGAACGGCTACAAGCTGGACTTCGGCCTGAGCAGCTGCCTGAGCAACTACATCACCGGCACGTTTCCGCGCACCGGCACCAGGGGCGACGGCGCCGCGCTCTACACCGCTCCCTCGGGCAACGTCTACGCCCGCGAGAGCAGCCACTGGGACGTCACCTTCCTCAACTGACCCGTGACCAGGTGACCCGGGTGCCCGGCACGGCGGAGCCACGCCGTGCCGGGCACCTGCGAATCTGTCATGTCCCCGCGGTACCCTCCCCGTTCTGTACAGTTATTCGATTGTCAGAACGGGGAGAGTCGTGGTGTTCGACGAGGGGGGATACGGCTCCGAGCCGCCCGCAAGAGCGCAGGACCGGCTTGCGGCACGGATGCGCGCCGTGAAGGAGGAGTCCGGACTCAGCTACGGCAAGCTGGCCGGCAAGACCAACTACAGCCGTTCCTCCTGGGAGCGGTTCCTGAACGGCAAGCAGCTGCCCAGCAGGATCGCGGTCGAGGAGTTCGCCGCGGTCACGAGGGGGGACGTCGAGGCCCTGCTGGTGCTGCTCGCCGAAGCGGTGGAGGAGGGCGCGTCCGGCTCCGCGGGACGACCGGGCGCCTCCGCCTCCGCGTCCGAGGGGCCGGTGGTTCCGGCGCCGGCCGTTTCCGTGTCCGAGGGTCCGACCGCTCCGGGCGCGCCCGTTTCCGTGTCCGAGGGTCCGACCGCTCCGGGCGCGCCCGTCTCCGATCCGGCCGTGCGGGCCGCCGACCGCCCCGCACGTGACTGGCGGCGCGGTGCCCGGACGCTCGGTCTGGTCGTCGCCGGTGCCCTGCTCGGCAGCGTCGGCACCGCGGTGTACGGGGCCGTCGACACCGCCGCCGGCGAGGACGCGACGACCACCGGCCTGCACGCCCGCGATGCCACGGCGGGTTCCGCGATGCTCACCGCGACCCCGGCGGCCCTGCCCCAGCCCCGCTGTCTGGCCGACACCTGTCTGCGGCGCGAACCGCAGGCCATGGACTGTCATTGGGACGCGACCACCGTGCGGGAAACCTATTTGCGCGGCATGAAGATCCAGCTGCGGTACAGCGCCGCCTGTTCCGCGGTGTGGGGTCGCATCGAGAACGGCACGATCGGCGACTCGGTGATCATCAAGGACAAGGGGGCGTCGGAGGAGTCGGCCACGATCCGCGTCGACCACGACACCTACACCCGGATGCTCGCCGTCACCCCCCAGGCGCCGCACGGTTCGGTGATCATCTGCGGCAAGATCCCGAGGTTCCATCAGATCGAGTGTTCGCCGGTGGGTGCCATCCAGCCCTGACGCGTCCGGGCGGGCCCTATTGGGTGCAGTTGAAATGCGGCATATCCGGCATGGAGTGATATTGGGTTCCTAAGTCGAACTTGACATCGGGAGGCACTCCATGCGCGGAGCCACACACGCCAAGTGGGCCGCACTGGCCACCGCCGTCGCCCTCGCGGCGACGGCCTGCGGCGGTGGTGACGACAGCGGTGGCGGAGGCGCCGACGGCATCGTGAGTTCCTCGTGGGGCGACCCGCAGAACCCGCTGGAGCCCGCCAACACCAACGAGGTCCAGGGCGGCAAGGTGCTGTCCATGATCTTCCGAGGGCTCAAGCAGTACGACCCGAAGACCGGCGAGGCCAAGGACATGCTCGCCGAGAAGATCGACACCACCGACTCGACCAACTTCACCGTCACGGTCAAGGACGGCTGGACCTTCTCCAACGGCGAGAAGGTCACCGCCAAGTCCTTCGTCGACGCCTGGAACTACGGCGCCCAGCTGAAGAACAACCAGAAGAACGCCTACTTCTTCGGCTACATCGAGGGCTACGACCAGGTCCACCCCGACGAGGGCGAACCCACGGCCGAGACCATGTCCGGCCTCCAGGTCACCGGTGACCTCACCTTCACGGTCAAGCTCACCCAGAAGTTCTCGACCTTCCCCGACACCCTCGGCTACGTCGCCTACGCGCCGCTGCCCCAGGCCTTCTTCGACGACCACGCGGCCTGGCTCTCGAAGCCGGTCGGCAACGGCCCCTACACCGTCGACTCCTACTCCAAGGGCTCGCAGATGGCCCTGAAGCGGTGGGACGAGTACCCCGGTGACGACAAGGCCCAGAACGGCGGCATCACCCTCAAGGTCTACACCGACAACAACACCGCCTACACGGACCTGACGGCCGGCAACCTCGACCTCGTCGACGACATCCCCGCCTCCCAGCTCAAGAACGTCTCCGCCGACCTGGGGGACCGTTACATCAACACCCCGGCCGGCATCATCCAGACCCTCTCCTTCCCCTTCTACGACCCCAACTGGAACAAGCCCGGCCAGGAGAAGCTGCGCACCGGCCTGTCGATGGCCATCGACCGGCAGCAGATCACCGACACGATCTTCCAGAAGACCCGCACCCCCGCCGTCGACTGGACCTCCCCGGTCCTCGGCGAGGCCGGCGGCTTCAAGGACATCTGCGGCGACGCCTGCACGTACAACCCGACCGAGGCCAAGAAGCTGGTCGAGGAGGGCGGCGGCATCCCCGGCGGCACGATGACGATCTCGTACAACGCCGACACCGGCTCGCACAAGGAGTGGGTGGACGCCGTCTGCAACTCCATCAACCGCGCCCTCGGCAACAACAGGGCCTGCGTCGGCAACCCGATCGGCACCTTCGCCGACTACCGCAACCAGGTCACCCAGTCGAAGCTCACCGGCCCGTTCCGGGCCGGCTGGCAGATGGACTACCCGCTCATCCAGAACTTCCTCCAGCCCCTGTACTACACGGGCGCCTCCTCCAACGACGGCAAGTACTCCAACCCGGAGTTCGACAAGCTGGTCAACGAGGCCAACGCCGAGACCGAGACGACCAAGGCCATCGGGCTCTTCCAGCAGGCCGAGGAAGTCCTCAAGGGCGACATGGGCGCCATCCCGCTCTGGTACCAGAACGGCAGCGCCGGCTACTCGGACCGGATCGAGAACGTGTCCCTGAACCCCTTCAGCGTCCCGGTCTACGACCAGATCAAGGTGAAGTGACGCCGTAGCGGGCCGTACAGGTCGGCGACGTGCGGCCCGGTCCGCGGACCTCCGCGCCGGGCCGCACGCGTTCCGTCCGTTCCGCCCTCCCAGCCCCCTACCCGGAGCCAACCCCCGGAGCCCCCCATGGGTCGATACGTGATCCGGCGGCTGCTGCAGATGATCCCGGTCTTCTTCGGCGCCACGCTGTTGATCTTCCTGATGGTGAACGTGATGGGCGATCCCATCGCCGGTCTGTGCGGCGACCGCGCCTGCGACCCGGCCACCGCCGCCCAGCTGAAGAAGGAGTTCGGTCTCGACAAGCCGGTCTGGCAGCAATACCTGACCTACATGGGCAACGTCTTCACCGGAGACTTCGGCACGGCGTTCAACGGGCAGCCCGTCACCGAGCTGATGGCCAATGCCTTCCCCGTCACCATCCGGCTCACCATCGTCGCGATCCTCTTCGAGATCGTCATCGGCATCAGCCTGGGCGTCGTCACCGGCCTCAAGCGCGGTCGCCCCGTCGACACCACCGTCCTGCTGCTGACCCTGGTCGTCCTCTCCGTCCCGACCTTCGTCACCGGTCTGCTCGTCCAGCTCCTCCTGGGCGTCAAATGGGGCTGGATCAAGCCGGCCGTCTCGCCCGAGGCGACCTTCAGCGAGCTCATCGTGCCCGGACTGGTCCTCGCCTCCGTCTCCCTGGCGTACGTCACCCGGCTCACCCGGACCTCGATCGCCGAGAACAAGCAGGCCGACTACGTCCGCACCGCCGTGGCCAAGGGCCTGCCCCGCCGCCGCGTCATCAGCCGGCACCTGCTGCGGAACAGCCTCATCCCCGTGGTGACGTTCATCGGCGCCGACGTCGGCGCGCTCATGGGCGGAGCCATCGTCACCGAACGGATCTTCAACATCCACGGCGTCGGCTACCAGCTCTACCAGGGGATCGTCCGCCAGAACACCCAGACCGTCGTCGGCTTCGTGACCATCCTCGTCCTGGTGTTCCTGCTGGCCAACCTGCTGGTCGACCTCCTGTACGCCGTACTCGACCCGAGGATTCGCTATGCCTGAGCCCTTTGAGCCGCTTGAGTCGTACGACGAAGGGCGGGCCATCGCCTCGACCGGCGCCGGGGGCGCGGCCGACCTCGGCACCGCCGAGGCGGAGACGCTGGAGAAGAACCCGGCCGGGCCCGAGGGCACCGGCCCCGACAAGAAGCCCCGCTCGCTCTGGTCCGACGCCTGGCGCGACCTGCGCCGCAACCCGGTCTTCATCATCTCCGGGCTCGTCATCATCTTCCTGGTCGTCATCTCCATCTGGCCCTCGCTGATCGCCTCCGGAGACCCCCTCGACTGCGACCTGGCCAAGGCCCAGGAAGGCTCCCAGCCGGGCCACCCCTTCGGCTTCAACGGCCAGGGCTGCGACGTCTACACCCGTGTGGTCTACGGTGCCCGCGCCTCCGTCACCGTCGGCGTCTGCGCCACCCTCGGGGTGGCCCTCCTCGGCTCCCTCCTCGGTGGCCTCGCGGGCTTCTTCGGCGGGACCTGGGACGGCATCCTCTCCCGGCTCACCGACGTCTTCTTCTCCATTCCGGTCGTCCTCGGCGGCCTCGTGCTCCTCTCCGTGGTGACCAGTACCACCGTCTGGCCCGTCGTCGGCTTCATGGTGCTGCTCGGCTGGCCACAGCTCTCCCGCATCGCCCGCGGCTCCGTCATCACCGCCAAGCAGAACGACTACGTCCACGCCGCCCGCGCGCTCGGGGCCTCCAACGCGCGGATGCTGTTCCGGCACATCGCGCCGAACGCCGTCGCCCCGGTGATCGTCGTCGCCACCATCGCCCTCGGCACGTACATCGCCCTCGAAGCGACCCTGTCCTACCTCGGCGTCGGACTGAAGCCGCCCACCGTCTCCTGGGGCATCGACATCTCCTCCGCCTCGCCGTACATCCGCAATGCCCCGCACATGCTGCTCTGGCCGGCCGGTGCGCTCGCCGTCACGGTGCTCGCGTTCATCATGCTCGGCGACGCGGTGCGCGACGCCCTCGACCCGAAGCTGAGGTAGCGCCATGCTGCTCGAAGTGCGTGACCTGCACGTGGAGTTCCACACCAGGGACGGAGTGGCCAAGGCGGTCAACGGCGTCAACTACTCCGTGGACGCGGGGGAGACCCTCGCCGTCCTCGGCGAGTCCGGCTCCGGCAAGTCCGTGACCGCCCAGGCGGTCATGGGCATCCTCGACATCCCTCCGGGCAAGATCAGCGGGGGCGAGATCCTCTTCCAGGGCCAGGACCTCCTCAAGCTCAAGGAGGAGGAACGGCGCAAGGTCCGCGGCGCGAAGATGGCGATGATCTTCCAGGACGCCCTGTCCTCGCTCAACCCCGTCCTCAGCGTCGGCGACCAGCTCGGCGAGATGTTCCAGGTCCACAAGGGCATGTCCCGCAAGGACTCGCGGGCCAAGGCCGTCGAGCTGATGGACCGGGTCCGCATCCCCGCCGCCAAGGAGCGCGTCGGCCAGTACCCGCACCAGTTCTCCGGCGGCATGCGCCAGCGCATCATGATCGCCATGGCGCTCGCCCTCGAACCCGAACTGATCATCGCCGACGAGCCCACCACCGCCCTCGACGTCACCGTCCAGGCCCAGGTCATGGACCTCCTCGCCGAGCTCCAGCGCGAACTCAACATGGGGCTCATCCTCATCACCCACGACCTGGGCGTCGTCGCCGACGTCGCCGACAAGATCGCCGTGATGTACGCCGGCCGGATCGTCGAGCAGGCCCCCGTCCACGAGATCTACAAGAGGCCCGCCCACCCGTACACCCGGGGGCTGCTGGACTCGATCCCGCGCCTGGACCAGAAGGGCCAGGAGCTCTACGCGATCAAGGGACTGCCCCCCAACCTGCTCGCCATCCCGCCCGGTTGCGCCTTCAACCCCCGCTGCCCGATGGCCCAGGACGTCTGCCGGACCGACGAGCCCCCGCTGTACGACGTGACCGGGTCCCCGGTGCCGCGCGCCAGCGCCTGCCACTTCTGGAAGGAGTGCCTCCATGGCTGAGGCGATTCTCGAAGTCCGGGACCTCCACAAGCACTACCCGCTGACCCAGGGCATCCTCTTCAAGAAGCAGGTCGGCGCCGTCAAGGCCGTCGACGGCGTCGACTTCGAACTCGCCGCCGGCGAAACCCTCGGCATCGTCGGGGAATCCGGCTGCGGCAAGTCCACCGTCGCGAAGATGTTGGTCAACCTGGAGACCCCGACCTCCGGGAGCATCCGCTACAAGGGGGAGGACATCACCAAGCTCTCCCCGCGCGCGCTGAAGGCCGTCCGGCGCAACATCCAGATGGTGTTCCAGGACCCGTACACCTCGCTGAACCCGCGGATGACGGTCGGCGACATCATCGGCGAGCCGTACGAGATCCACCCCGAGGTGGCCCCCAAGGGCGACCGGCGCCGCAAGGTGCAGGAGCTGCTGGACGTCGTCGGCCTCAACCCGGAGTACATCAACCGGTACCCGCACCAGTTCTCCGGCGGCCAGCGCCAGCGCATCGGCATCGCCCGCGGCCTCGCCCTCCAGCCCGAGATCATCGTCGCCGACGAGCCGGTCTCCGCCCTCGACGTCTCCGTCCAGGCCCAGGTCGTCAACCTCCTGGAGAGCCTCCAGTCCGAGTTCTCGCTGTCGTACGTCTTCATCGCGCACGACCTGTCCATCGTCCGGCACATCTCCGACCGCGTCGGCGTCATGTACCTCGGCCGGGTCGTCGAGATCGGTACGGACGAGCAGATCTACGACCACCCCACCCACCCCTACACCCAGGCGCTGCTCTCCGCCGTGCCCGTTCCGGACCCCGAGGCGCGCGCCCCGCGCGGGGGAGCCCCCGGTGAGGGCAGGGGGAGGATCATCCTCACCGGCGACGTCCCCTCCCCGGCCAACATCCCCTCCGGCTGCCGCTTCCGCACCCGCTGTTGGAAGGCCCAGGACCGCTGCGCCCAAGAGGTCCCGCTCCTCGCCGTCCCGGCGGTCTTCCGCTTCCAGGACACCCCTGCCAAGCACGACTCGGCCTGTCACTTCGCCGAGGAACGGCAGCCGGTCCCGCCGGAGAGCGGGGGCACGCAGGGGCCGTCGGTCCCGTCCGAGGCCGACGGCGGTACGGAAGGGTCGTCGGTCCTGCCGGAACGCGGCGCCGCAGAGGAGCCGGGAACCCCGCCGGAGAACGGCGACGAAGGCCACCGGGAGCCGTAACGCGCGGGCAACTTCGTGGAATCGGATCCGATATACGGACACGGCAGGCTCAACGGAGTACGGCCGTGCGGGTGCCGTAAGCCGGCCGGGGCGCGCCATGTCGCCCCGGCCGGCTGCCGCTTCCCCGGCCGGCTGCCGGTTCCCCCGCCGGCTGCCGCTTCCCCCCGCCGGCCCCTCCGGGACGCCGGAGCGGGGCTCCGGACCACCGGACGCCCCCGTCCCGCTCCTCACCCCCACGGGGCCCCGTTTTCGCACGGGCATCCACCCGCTCGCCGTCGTTGTCCCGACGTTTCCCCACGGATCACCCAGGGGACCCCGTAGCCCCACAGATGTGCGGAACCGCTTGTCCCGCCCGGGCGCGACCGTGAGGATCGAGGCCGTGACTGCGACACGAACGGCACGCCTCACCGGCGCCGCGCTCTGCGCCGCGCTCGCCCTCATCACCGCCGGGTGGATCCTCGAGGACCTCGCCGTGCTCGGCTCGCCGGCCGACCTCGTCTGGTACTGGGCCGGGGACCGCCACTTCCTGGTCCGAGGACGGTCCGCCACTTCCCTGATCGACGCCGTGCTCCTCGTCGGGTCGGCCGCGACCGCCGTCGCCGCCCTCCGCTCGCGACACGCGGCCTCCGCCCTCGCCGCCACCGGAACGGTCACCCTCGCACTGCGCCTCCCGGGACTCTGGGCCCCCGGGAGCGGGGCCCTCGTCACCGCCCTGCTCGAACTGGCCCTCGCCGGCGGACTCGTCCTCACCGCCGCCGTCGGCCGCCGCCCGGCCGGCCCCCACGAGCAACCGCCCACCAGCCCCCGCACCGGCCCCGCGGTCGCCGCCGGGGTCCTCCTCCTGGTCGCCGCGCTCGTCGTGACCGGATGGGAGCTGTACTGGGCGGGCAAACTGCCCCTGGAGACCACCGCCGACCGGTTCACCGGCGGTCGCTCCGTCGTCAGGCCCGCCCTCGCGCCGCCCCCCGGCTGGCTCTCGACGGTCCTCGCCGCCCTCTACGGCACGGCCGGGGCCCTCGGCCTCGCCCGGGCCCGGCACAGTCGTGCCTTCGGGCTCCTGGCCGCCGCGTTCCTGACGGCGGGCGGCCTCGGCGGGGTCGCCCGCTCGGTCCGGTACGAGACGTTCACGCACCTGGGCGACCCCACCTCCCTGTACGCGATGGGCGCCCTCACCTCCGCCCTCGAACTGCTCGCCGGCATCGCGGTGTTCGTGCTGCTCGCCGGGCGCGGCGCCCCCGCCGCCGCGCCCGCCCCGCACCCGGTGGCCGGGACGCCGGCCCCGACGCCGGCCCGTCCGCGCCCACCGGGTCGGTGACTCACCGCTCCAGGCCGAGGGCCCGCTTCAGGAAGTCCACCTGGAGCAGGAGCAGGTTCTCCGCCACCTGCTCCTGCGGCGTCATGTGCGTCACCCCGGACAGCGGCAGCACCTCGTGCGGCCGGCCCGCCGCGAGCAGCGCGGACGAGAGCCGCAGCGCGTGCGCCACCACCACGTTGTCGTCCGCGAGGCCGTGCACCAGCATCATCGGCCGGACCGGCCCCTCCGGTGCGGACAGGCCGTCATCGGTCACCAGCGACTGCGCCGCGTACACCTCGGGATCGTCCTGCGGGGTGCCGAGGTACCGCTCGGTGTAGTGCGTGTCGTACAGCCGCCAGTCCGTCACCGGGGCCCCGACCACGGCCGCGTGGAAGACGTCGGGCCGCCGGAGCACCGCCCGGGCCGCCAGATAGCCGCCGTACGACCACCCGCGGATCGCCACCCGCCCGAGGTCCAGGGGGAAGCTCCCGGCGAGCGCCCGCACCGCCTCCACCTGGTCCTCCAGGGTCGGGGACAGATCGCGCAGGACGGACTTCTCCCAGGCGGGGGAGCGCCCCGGCGTGCCCCGTCCGTCCGCCACGACCACCGCGAAACCCTGGTCGGCGAACCACTGTGAGGTCAGGTGGGCCTGGTGCGAGGCGAGCACCCGCTGCCCGTGCGGACCGCCGTAGGGGTCCATCAGGACCGGCAGCGGCCCGTCCCCCTCCGCGTACCCCGAGGGCAGCAGCACCGCGCACGGAATCCGCCGGGCGCCGGCCTCCACGAGCCGCACCCGCGCGGAGATCACCGGCCGCTGTGCGTACGAGGCCACCACCGCGACCTGCTCGCCGTCCCGCAGCACCCGCGCCACGCTCCCGGCCTCCTCCGGCCGTGCCGACACGAGGACGGTCACCGTCCCCGAGCGCACCGCCCCGTGCACGCCGACGCCCTCGGACAGCCGTTCCGCCCCCCGTGCGGTCACCCGGTACACATGGATCTCGCCCGTCCCGGGTTCCGCCGCCGCCTCACCGGCCGAGGCCGACACGAGGACGTCGTCGGTCCCGGTGTCGAGCACCGACCGGACGTGCAGTTCCGCACCGGTCCACGACTCCTCGCCGACGGCGAGGACCCGCGGGCCGCCCTCGTCCGTGAGCCGCACCAGTCCGCCGCCGGGGCCCCACGAGGGCACGCCCCGGTGCAGCTCCAGCCATGCCGGGTCCGTCTCCGTCCGTACGACCGCGGTCTTCCCCGAATCCGGCTCCACCGTCAGGAAGAGCTGCTCCCGTTGGTCCCGCGCCTGCACGAGCAGCAGCGGCGCCCCGCCCGCCGACCAGTGCACCCGCGCCAGGTACGGGTACCGGTCCCGGTCCCACCGCACCTCCGTGCGGGATCCGTCCAGGCCCATCACGAAGAGCTCCACCCCGGCATTGGCCGTTCCCGTCGCCGGGTACCCCACGGCCTGCGGCTCCCGCTCGGGGTGCGCCGGATCCGCGATCCACCAGCGCCGCACCGCCCGGTCGTCCGCCCGTGCCACGAGCAGCCGGTCCGAGGCGGGCGACCACCAGTGGCCGCGCTCCCGTCCCATCTCCTCCGAGGCGATGAATTCGGCCAATCCGTAGGAGACGTGTTCGTCCTCCGGGACGGCCAGCGCGCGGTCCTCCGCGCCGTCCGCGCCCACCACCCGCAGCGCGCCCTCCGCCACGTACGCGACGAACCGCCCGTCCGGCGAGGGGCGCGGGTCGATCACCGGCCCCGGCACCGCGAGTTCCCGTGCCGTCCCGGCCCGCAGCTCCGCCGTGAACAGCCGCCCCGACAACGCGAACGCCGCCCATTCCACCGCCGCGTCCACCGCGTACGCCACGATCCCGGCGGACCCCTCCCGGCTCCGCTCCCGGCGCGCCCGCTCCTGCGGAGACAGCTCCTCCTCCGCACCCGCGAGCAGGACGGAGGGGTCGGCGACCGAACGTTCCCCGGGCTCCCCGTCGCGGGGCAGGTCGAGCACCCAGAGCCGGTGCGTCCGGTCCGTCCCGGAAGCGGACCGGACGAACACCACGCGCTCCCCGTCCGGGGAGACCGAGAACCCACGCGGGACCCCCAGGGTGAACCGCTGGGTCCGGGCGTGCTGGCGGGGGAAGGAAAGCTCGGCCGAGGGTGTGGCCGACTGCTGTGAAGACAAGGTCATGGGGCTGAAACTAGCGCTGTGCGCCCCCCTTGTGCCCCTGTCCGCCGACCGATGCGGCGGCACGGATAGTTATGATCCGTAGCGCTAGGTGGGTATGCATCTGACGGGCATGCCTCCTGGCACATGCTGCCCGACCAAGCCGCTCGAATATCCGACCGAAGGTGGAGGTGAACCGCCGTGGCACTCTCGATTTCCGTGGTGGTGCTGCTGGCGATCGTCGTCTTCCTGCTGATCCGGAAATCCGGGCTGAAGGCTGGACATGCGGCGGTCTGCGCGCTCCTGGGGTTCTACCTGGCGAGCTCCTCCATCGCCCCGTCCATCAGCACCCTCACCACCAACGTGGCGGGCATGATCGGCGGCCTCAAGTTCTGACCGGAGTCCCCCGCGCCACCTCGTAGGGTGGGGGCATGTCCGATCTCCCCGCCCGCCGTCTGCTGCTCGTGCACGCGCACCCGGACGACGAGTCGATCAACAACGGCGTCACCATGGCCAGGTACGCGGCCGAGGGCGCCCTCGTCACCCTCGTCACCTGCACGCTGGGCGAGGAGGGCGAGGTCATCCCGCCCGACCTCGCCCATCTGGCCCCCGACCGGGAGGACCGGCTCGGCCCGCACCGCATCGGCGAACTCGCCGCCGCGATGGCCGAGCTCGGCGTCACCGACCACCGCTTCCTCGGCGGCCCCGGACGCTTCCGCGACTCCGGAATGATGGGCGTCGAACAGAACGGGCGCACCAATGCCTTCTGGAACACCGACGTCGACACGGCGGCCCCCCACCTCGTCGAGGTGATCCGCGAAGTGCAGCCGCAGGTCCTGATCACCTACGACCCCGACGGCGGCTACGGCCACCCGGACCACATCCAGGCCCACCGCGTCGCGACCCGCGCCGCGGAGCTCGCCGCCGACCCGGCCTACCGTCCCGACCTCGGTCCCGCCCACGCGATCGCCAAGACCTACTGGAACCGCGTCCCGCGCCCCGTCGCCGAGGCCGGCTTCGCCCGGCTGCGCACCGAGGGTTCCGTCTTCCCGGGGGTCGCCGCGCTCGACGACGTCCCCGGCGTCGTCGACGAGGACCTGATCACCGCCGAGATCACCGCCGACCCCGCGTGCACGGCCCGCAAGGTCGCCGCGATGGCCGCGCACGCCACCCAAGTCGCGGTCGACGGGCCCTTCTTCGCCCTCTCCAACGACCTCGCCCAGCCGATCTTCACCACCGAGTACTACGAGCTCGTCCGGGGCGTCCCGGGCGCCCCCGCCGGCACGCGCGAGACGGACCTCTTCGCGGGGGTGGGCGCGTGAGCACCACCGCTTCCCCCGCCTCCCAGGGGGCCCGGTTCACCTGGTACGCCGTCCTGGTCGTCCTCGGCGCCCTGGTCGGCGCCGCGGGGTCCCTCGTCCAAGCGGCCTGGTTCCCCGGCGGCTTGCTCCTCGCGCTCCTCGGGGCCGCGGGCCTCTTCTACGGGGGGCTCCGGGCCACCGGCACCCAGGCCGGCGTCTTCACCGCCGGCGTGGGCTGGCTCCTCGCCGTGATCCTCCTCAGCAACACCCGCCCCGAAGGGGACAGGGTGTTCACCGGTGACGGCAGCGAGCTGCTCTACCTCTTCGGCGGCATGGCGATCGCTGTGATGTGCGCCACGCTGTTCCGGTTGCCGCGCACACCCTTGTGAGCAGGACGACTTGAGGCCACAGTCGTCCTGACTTCGGCCGGATTGCCCGTCGTCCGTGACCCGGGGTCGGGTATATGCCGGCGGCGGCCAGTATGGTGGTGCGCGCCGCCGAACCGCCCGGGTCATACGAGCATCAGCAAGAGCGGGCGGTGGAGCCAACCGGGAGATCCTGCTTTGAGTCGTGAAACTGGTCGAGAGACTGACAGTTCGTCCTCCGGCGCCCAGGGGCGCGGTGGAGCTGCGTACCCGTCGGGTACCCCGCCGTACGGATCCCGCCAGTATCCGTCGCTCCACCCCTCGCAGGACGCGCCGGAGGAGACTCCGGCCGCGTCCGCACCGCCGGAGGAGCCCAAGACCGAGACGACGCTGACGACGCGCATCCGCATCAACATCCCGGGTTCGCGTCCGATCCCGCCGGTCGTGGTCCGCAAGACCGTCAACGAGGCGTCCGCCCGGGAGCCGGAGCCCGAGGCGCCGGAGCCGGAGCCCGAGGCGCCGGTCGCGACCCCGGAGCCGCCGCGGGCGGCCGAGGAGGCGGCACCGGCCGCGAAGGCGACGAGCGACTGGTTCGCCCCGCGCAAGCCGGCGGCCCCCGCTCCGCCCACCACGCCCTCCCCCGCCCCGGCGGCCAAGCCCGCCCCGGCTTCCGGTGCACCGGAAGCCCAGGGCACCGGCTTCGCCGGCTCGGCGACCTCCGGCGTCCCGACGGTCGGCACGACCCCGTCGAGCCGACCGGTCACCGCACCCGCCCAGACGCCGCCGGGCAATCCGCTGTACGACAGCGGGACGCCGGTGGGCGGCACCCCGGTGTACGGGGACCCGCAGGGCGCGGGCACCCCCGCGTACGACGGCACCCCCGCGGGCGGCACTCCCGCGTACGACGGGATCCCCGCGGGCGGCACCCCCGCGTACGACGGCACCCCCGTCTACGGGGCGGCCCCGGCCACCGGCACCCCCGCGTACGACGGCACCCCCGCGGGCGGGACCCCCGCGTACCCCGGTCCGGGGGCCCCGGGGGCTCCGAGCGGCCCCACCACGGGCCCGGTCACCGGGACCGCCGCGCTCGGCGGCGGCCCCGCCGCCTCCCGACCCTTCGCGGGCGGCGGGCACCAGGGCGAGGGCACTCCGTTCGCGGGCGGCGGTGCGCCCCGGTTGTCCGACGACACCGCGATCCTGACGCCGCAGCAGCCCGCCCCGGTGCCCCCGCCCGGCCAGGGGGCGCCGGCCGAGAACGGCGGCCACGTTTCCGGCGACACGGTCACCAGCGGCATCCCCGTGGTCCCGCCCACGGCGGCCCGCCCGAACCAGACCCCCCGCTCGAACCAGGGCCCCGGCCCGAGTCCGGCCCACCGCGCCGAGCAGCGTCCGGCCCCCGCCCCGCGCCCGGCGCCCGCCGCCGACCGAGCTCCGGCCAAGAAGGGACGCTCCAAGCTGGTCCTGGTGGCCGCCGGAGTCGTCGGCCTGGCCGGCGTCGCCTACGGCGCGGGACTCCTCCTCAACCACTCCGACGTCCCCAAGGGCACCACGGTGCTCGGCGTGGACATCGGCGGCGGGACGAAGGAGGAGGCCGTCAACAAGCTGGACAAGGCCCTGGGGCAGCGCGCCCGCACCCCGCTCCAGCTCGGCGTCGGCGGCAAGAAGGTCCAGCTTCCGCCGGACAAGGCGGGGCTGGCCCTGGACAGCCAGGAGACCGTTCGCGCCGCAGCGGGCAGCGATTACAACCCGATGTCCGTGATCGGCTCCCTCTTCGGCGGCGAGCGGGTCGCCCAGCCGGTCTTCCCCGTCGACAAGGAGAAGCTGGCCGTCACCCTGACCGACCTCGCGGGCACCTCCGCCTCGGCGACCGAGGGCACGATCCTGTTCGCCCCGAACAAGGTGACCCCGGTCGAGGGCAAGCCCGGCAAGGGCCTGGACGTCCAGCGCTCCATGATCTCGGTGCAGGACGCCTTCCGCGCCCAGGTCGAGACGGGTCGGAGCGTGCTGGTCGAGCTGCCGGTCACCACCCGTCAGCCGACGATCACCAAGGCCGAGCTGGACCGGGCGATGCGGGAGTTCGCGACCCCGGCCATGTCGGGCCTGATCAGGATCCAGGCGGGCGACAAGTACATCGACTTCGGCCCGGCGCGGTCCCTGCCGCAGATCCTCTCCATGAAGGCCGTCGACGGCCGACTGGTCGAGGTCTACGACAAGAAGGCGATCGACCGCCTCCTGGACGGAGCCTTCGACGGCGTCATGATCACCAAGGGGGACGGCAGCAAGCACCAGGTCTCCGCCGACGACGTGGCCTTCGTGATGCGCGACGCGCTGCTGGGCAAGACGTCCGAGGAGCGCACGAAGACCATCGACCTCAGCGGCGAGGGCTGAGACCTCCGTTCCGGCCGTGCGCCCCCGTCCCGTCCCGGGACGGGGGCGTCCGTGCATCGGGGGCCGTGCGGACCGGGGCGCTCCCACCAGCCGGTCGCCCGGCCCGTCCGCTCCACCGTCAGTTGAGCAGGGCCCGGGCCGCCCGTGCCCGTCGGCGGATCGTCGTCGCCGACTCCGGGTCCACCGCGTCCATGACCTGTGCGTACGCCTCCATCTCCGTGGCCCCCGTGAGGAACTGCCCGCGCTGGACGAGCAGCTCGGCGCGCTCGTAGCGGAGCCTCGCCGGATGGGAGGGGAGCAGCAGGGCGAGCTCCACCGCCCACAGGGCCACGTCGGAGCGCTCGGGACGGGGGGCCGCCCAGGCACGGATGTTGTTGAGGACGCGCAGCACGATCGCGCCGGGCTCCGCCGGCCGGAGCATCGAGCGGTCGAGCGCCTCGCCCGTCGCGCTCGCCACCAGGAGCTCGGCGTCCGCGCCCGTCATGGCCCGTCCGCCCGCGAACGGGTCGGCGAGGTCCAGATCGGCCGGGTCGCCGAAGCCCACGACGAAGTGGCCGGGCAGGCCGAGCCCGTACACGGCGGCCCCGGCCCGACGGGCGACCTCCATCCAGACGACGGAGAGCAGGATCGGCAGCCCCCGCCGGCGCCGGAGCACTTCGTGCAGCAGCGAGGACTCCAGACGTTGGTAGTCGGCGGACACGCCCTCGAAGCCCTCGCGGCGGCCGAGGAGCTCGGCGAGTTCGGCCGCCCAGGCGCCGGTGGTCCGGGTCGCGTACGGCACGAGCCCGGCGAGCCGGTCGAGTTCGATCTCGGCTTCGTCGAGGTCGTGCCGGGTGACCGTGGGGTCGGCCACGGCACCGATCAGCAGACAGAGCCTGGCCAGGTCGGGCCGTTCCGACCGGGCCTCCTCGGCGAACTCCCGCCGCCAGTCGTCCCGGTCCGGGACCCCGGACGCGCCCCGCGGCGCGTCGGGTGGGGGTACGTCCTGCGTCACGCCTCCGCCCATCGGTAGTGGTGGTAGTGGTGGTGGAGTGCGAACCCCATCCGGTCGTACAGCGCCCGTGCACCGTCGTTGTCCGTCTCCACCTGGAGCCAGGCCGCCGATGCGCCCTCGTCGAGCGCCTGCCGTGCGAGTGCCGTCATCACGGCGGTCGCCAGGCCCCGGCGCCGCTCGTCGGGGGCCACCTCGACCGCCATGAAGCCGGCCCAGCGGCCGTCGACCACACAGCGTCCGATCGCCGCCGGTACCCCTCCCGTGCCCGCGACGGACGCGAACCACACGCTCGGGCCGGACGCCAGGACGGACCGGACCGCCGGGTCCTCCTCCGCGGAGCCTCGGTAGCGGCGCAGCCACGGCCCGTTGACCGTCCGCGAGAGGCGCACGACGGACGCGTCCGCATCCAGGTCACCGATCGGGGCGAGCGCAGCGATCCGGACCTCGGCGGACACCTCGCGACGCCAGCCGTGCCGGTCGAGCGCGGCGCACAGCAGCTCCTGGGTGCCCTCGGCGCCGGTTGCGGCCTGGACGTAGGCGGGCAGCTTCCGGTCCGCGTACCAGGCGCGCACCCAGGCCAGGGCCTCGTCCACGGGCCGTCCCGGATCTCCGAACGCGAGTGCGGAGTTGGCCCGGCGGGTGAATCCCCCGGCGGCCCGCAGGGTCCATCCGCCGAGGGGCTCGCTCTCGACCGGCTGCCAGGCGCGTGCGGTGGCGCGGGCCAGCTCGGGGAAGGTGGCTGCGGGGCCCCGACGGCGTGCCGGGGCGGCCGGCACGACCTTGCCCGCGACCAGCTTCGGTTCCGCGATCCGGACGCTCTCGCCGCTCTTTCGTGTGATCAGCAGCACACCGGCGTCCCATGATGCGAGCACTCCGACCGCATCGGTGAACCTTTCGCCCGCTTCCGTCGACTCCGTCACGTACCGAACGGAGACACGTTTTCCCACGTCAGCGCTGGTAATGCGCACTTCAAGGCGCCCTGCGCCGATGATTTCCACAGCTTCTCCGCCCCTCCTGTTCGGATCGCCCCCAAGAACGGAGATACTAGGTGCGGGCATCGACGACGCCGCGCTCCCGCGCAGACCAGCCCTATCGAGGAGGAACGACAGCGTGACCTACGTCATCGCGCAGCCTTGTGTCGACGTCAAGGACAAGGCGTGCATCGAGGAGTGCCCCGTCGACTGCATCTACGAGGGCAAGCGGTCCTTGTACATCCACCCGGACGAATGCGTCGACTGTGGGGCCTGTGAGCCGGTCTGCCCGGTTGAGGCGATCTTCTACGAGGACGACACCCCGGAGGAGTGGAAGGACTACTACAAGGCGAACGTCGAGTTCTTCGACGAGCTCGGCTCGCCCGGTGGTGCCTCCAAGCTCGGCGAGATCGAGCGCGACCACCCCTTCATCGCCGCCCTGCCGCCGCAGAACGGCTGATCATCCGCTCTCGGTCCCGTACGGCTCGTTCGCCGTGCGGGGCCGAAGCGTTTTTCCGTACGCACCAGGAAGTGAGCCAATCCGTGAGCGCAGTCTCTTCGCGCCTGCCCGTCTTCCCCTGGGACAAGCTGGAGCCGTACAAGAAGACGGCCCTGGCGCACCCGGACGGAATCGTGGACCTCTCCGTCGGCACGCCCGTCGACCCGGTTCCCGCCCTGATCCAGGAGGCCCTGGTGGCGGCGGCGGACTCGCCGGGCTATCCCACGGTGTGGGGGACGAAGGAGCTGAGGGACGCGCTCACGGGATGGTGCGGGCGGCGTCTGGGGGCGGTGGGCCTCGTCCACGAGAACGTGCTGCCGGTGGTCGGTTCCAAGGAGTTGGTGGCCTGGCTGCCGACGCAGCTGGGACTCGGTCCCGGTGACGCGGTCGCCTACCCGCGGCTGGCGTACCCCACGTACGAGGTCGGGGCGCGGCTCTGCGGCGCGACGCCCGTCGTCTACGAGGACCCGGTGGCCGACCTCGACCCGGCCGCGGTCAAGCTGCTCTGGCTCAACTCCCCGTCCAACCCGACCGGCAAGGTCCTCGCGAAGGACGAGCTGATCCGGATCGTGGCCTGGGCGCGCCGGCACGGGATCCTCGTCTTCGCCGACGAGTGCTACCTGGAGCTGGGGTGGGAGGCCGATCCGGTCTCGGTCCTGCACCCGGACGTCTGCGGCGGTTCGTACGAGGGGATCGTCGCGGTCCACTCGCTGTCCAAGCGGTCCAACCTGGCCGGCTACCGGGCCGCTTTCGTCGCGGGCGATGCGGCGGTCCTCGGCGAGCTCCTCCAGATCCGCAAGCACGGCGGCATGATGACGGCCGCGCCGGTGCAGGCGGCGACGGTGGCGGCGCTCGGTGACGACGCGCACGTGGCCGAGCAGCGCACGCGGTACGCGGCCCGCCGGGCGGCCCTCCGGGCTGCCCTGGAGGCGCACGGGTTCCGGATCGAGCACAGCGAGGCGAGCCTCTACCTGTGGGCGACCCGGGACGAGCCGTGCTGGGACACCGTGGCCCACCTGGCGGAGCGGGGCGTCCTGGTGGCACCGGGCGACTTCTACGGCGAGGCCGGGGAGCGCTTCGTGCGGGTGGCGTTCACGGCGACGGACGAGCGGGTCGAGGCCGCGGTCAAGCGCTTGGGGTGAACGGGAACGGGTGAGGGCC